>CAMKAB010000199.1 GCA_946410375.1 uncultured Spirochaetaceae bacterium | reverse complement strand
CTTATCCGGGAAAGGTTCCCGTCCCTGAGCGACGCCATAAGAGTCAAAATAACCAAAAAACTCATAAGCGACAGACTTATTCCCAGCATGATGTAAACCGATGTTTTCCTGATTCCTTTTTCTTTTGAGAACACGTATCTTAATGCTGTGTTAATTACATACATACTATGGTTTTAGCAATTTCTCCGCAATTATAAATACTCACGCAATCACAAATACTCAATTTTCAGTATCTTGACATTATCTTCGTCATAATAAACATCGGCAAGCGGAAGCCCCTGACTATATACTGTTCTCACGCTTCCGTAACCTTCTTCCGAATATCTCACCGTGTTTTCAAGAACGGAATCCCGATAATTCTCCGTTTTTGTTAAAGCTCCGTTTGCGTAGTACTGAACGGAACGTGTTTTTTCCTTTGTGATTTCCTGCCTTACAAGGCTTCCTTTGCTGTCGTAAAAATACTGCACAGTCTCTTCTTTCGTATTCGTGGAAAGAAGCATTCCCCTGTCCGAATAATTGTACGAAGTCTCGCCTTCCTTTATGGAGAAAGAACCGTCTTCATTAAAAACGAGGTTATCCTTGTCCTGATAAATCAGATTCTCATTGTACTGTTTATACAGGTTATCGCCCTCAATGAGATACGCACGTCCCGCAAAATTATCGGAATTGTACAAACGCGTACCCACAAGAGCGCCGGTTACGGCGTTGCGAACGTAATACTCAGTAAACTTCTCAGCCGGAAGTGTGTTTTCAGAATCGAATGTTTCATTCCGAGGTTCAGAACCTGCATTTTGCGCCTCGAACAAAAGATCTCCGGAATTTGTCGGGACAGGTTCGGCAGGAGGCGAATCGGGCGCAGGTTCGTTCATGGAATTCCCATCAGTCAGGTTCGGCTCGCCGGTAAGAGAGGTTTTTTCAACGTTTGAAGCAGTTCCCGCCCCGTCGCCCCCCGCAAGGCTCGTATTACTCGTAGGATCCGAATTCGCCGTGTGCGTTGTTTTTCCCGAGCCCTCAGGCGAAACCACCCCTAACGAGTCCGATGTATTTTCAATTTCAGACAGTCTTCCGCCCGTAGCATTAGAAGACGACACCTTCGCCTTTTTCTCTCTCGTTGTTGTTGTAAGAATCAAAGAACCGTTCACGTAAGTGAACACAACCGTTTCCGTTTCTTCCGGGGTTTCCGTCTTCATCTCCATCAACAAACCGTCTTTGTATTTCCTTGTAATAACGGTATTTCTCTCTACATTTTCTTCGGTACGAACCTCGTAGTCGCCCTCAATCTTGTAAGAAAACCTCTTCACAACCGTCTCACCCTTTTTAAGAATGGACAGAAGACCTGTCTCTTCAAGCGTATACTCCGACTCGCTATCCGCAGGACCTAAGTTCTGAGCCATGATATTGCTCTTGAACACGGCAGAAAAAACAAAAGAGTAAATATTCACAACACAAAGAAATAATAAAAACTTTTTCATCCGTCCACCCGAGCGGGCCACCCGCCGCAGGACCTCTCTCCTAACCTTCCACAAGCCCTTTTATGAACTTTTCCTTATCAAACACCTCGATGTTATCGTACTTTTCGCCCGTTCCCACAAAACAAACAGGAATGCCGATCTGCGTGAGCGCTCCGCCTTTTGACTCGGAATCGTACTTGGTAAGCACTATCGCATCCACCCCCACCGCCTTATTGAAAACATCCGCCTGAGAGATGGCGTTCTGTCCGGTAGTTGCATCTAAAACAAGGATTTTCTTGTAATTCTCGCTCTTAATTCTGTTTTTCACAATCTTATCAATCTTCTGCAACTCGCGCACCAAATCTTCCCTATTGTGCATTCTTCCCGCAGTATCGCACAAAATCAGGTTATCGCCCTTGGATTCCGCACTTGTTATTGCATCGTAAATAACCGCACCCGGATCACTTCCCGGCTTTTGCTTCACTATCCGGAGTCCGAGCCTCTCCGCATGCAGGGAAAGCTGATCAATAGCCCCGGCGCGGAATGTGTCGGAAGCCGCTAAAATAACATTGTATTTCTTTTTTGTATAATAATTTGCCAATTTAGCGATACTTGTTGTTTTCCCGACGCCGTTCACCCCGAGAACCACATACACGGAGAGCTCTTCCTTATTCGGCAAGAGTTCCGCAGAACTGATTTTCTCCGAAAGTATTTCCTTGATTATTTCCGAAAGCTCATCGCCTGTGCGAGGCTTTTTCTCTCTCGCAATATCACCGATTTCCATGGCGTTTTTTCCGCCCACATCACCTTCGATCAAAATATCTTCTATATCTTCATAAAACGATTCGTCTTTTTTACCGAAACTGAAAAGTTTGGCAAGTTTTTCACGTAATCCCATCACATTCTCCACTTTACATAAATTCAAGGCGAAATATTAAAGGCGAGATATTTAAGGAGAAATATTCCTCACGCTGTTAAAATACTTATACAGCCGATATCCCATTTCAATAGCGGAAAGTCCGATCGCCCCGTAAAAACCGTAATTTATCGCCTTTTGCGTATTTGAGTTGAAACCTCCGCTCGCCTTTGTGGCTACGAGCCCTCCGAAAAGAAGCAAAGTTCTCGTAAATGACCAGTAGAACTTGTTCTGCACCTTCTTAAACGCGTCTATATCGCCCATTGCGATAGTCTTCATTTTCACATTCACTTTATTCGAAGGAGCCGACACGGAAACAACCCTGTCGGTGTAGCCCTCCGCCTGAAGCCTGAAAATCAAAGGAACAGTGTATTCTTTTACTTCATAAGGAGTTTGCCCCATTAAAACACCGTCTATAAACACATTCGCCTGCGGCTCGGATTCTATCACGAGGGAAGTATACACAGGTCTTTCCAGCGTTATTTCAAGCTTGTTCAGCGTGTCCGGCGCATAGTTCACCGTATCCTCCCACGAAACATATCCGAGGGAAGACAGCCTCACCTTGTGCTCGCCTTCCGGCACAAGAATCGCCGACTCAACCGAACCGGGCGTCTTATTATCAAGATAAATGGTCGTGCCCGGAACCAGATTTTCAAACTGCAGGAGAGAATACCGCCTGTCAGTGAAATACTTGTACAATTCAAGAACTATGTCC
>CAMKAB010000198.1 GCA_946410375.1 uncultured Spirochaetaceae bacterium | reverse complement strand
TCCTCCAGCGTTCCGCCATTATTTGATATCGACAATCTCAAAATCAAATACCAAGAGCTGGTTCGGTTCAATATTACCCGTTCCGTATTCACCGTACCCCAAACTCGGATGTACCCAGAATCTGTACTTCGCGCCCTTGTTCATCAAGCAAAGACCTTCCTTGATTCCCGGCACCAACTGACTCGGACTGAAAGAAATCGGACCGTTGGAAGCGTCAACTTTCTCAATCTCATTTCCCTCGGCATCAGAGAGCGTGTAATACACATCCGCAGTAGCGTTTTCGGTAAGCTTGTCGCCCGTACCTTCCGTTAAAACCTGATACTGGAGTCCGGAATCGGTTACCTGAACACCCTGATTGTTTTTATTTTCCGCAAGGAACGCTTCCGCTTTTTCAAGGTTCTCCGTCTGCATATTGCCGAGGACGACCTCCGAATAACTCGTTATATACACCTGAGCCTCTTCATCCGTATACAGGAAACTGTTTTTTGCGGCATCGTACATCCCGCGAATAAAATATTCAACATTACTGTCGTCCAAACCCAGGTATTCTTTATTACTGTTATAAATTAAGCCGCCCATTGAATATGCGCTCTGTTCTTTAAGCGTTGCAGGGTCTTTCACATTAACCGCACCTGCGCTCTTTGCGTTTGATGATCCGCAGGAAACAAGCATTCCGACAAAACACAGCACCACCAAACCGATTGTTGCAATCTTTTTCATTTTTTCTCCTTCAGCGTTATTTCGCCTGTATTATTCGCACAATTGCCGGTCGGCAAATACCGGACCGGTGCTTATACTATACCTAATAAACAAAAACTTGTAAAACCTAAAAGACCGATATAGCAAGAAAAGCACATACTTAAACCTTAAAAGCCAAAAACCGCGGACATCACCGAACCGCCGGCATAGCGAAAGTCCGGCATAAAACTATGCAAAGCGAGCCTCCCCGCGCGGCGTCTCTCGGGCAGCCCGGTTAATCCTCTTTATTTTCCCCCGTAAAACATCTTCTTTTAAAATTAGGTAGCATATGCAGTTACGCTATGGTATTCTGATAAAAAAAACAACTGTTTCCTGCACGGAAACGAGCGGACAAATACCTGATTTTATCAGCAAACGAGGTACAACCATGAAAAACACGTGCAAAAAAACGACAATCCTCTTCGCAAGCATTGCTCTTATCATAGTGCTATGCGGGAACTCAAAACAAAACGTTATTGAAGACAAATACGTTATCGGAAAAGCAGGTTACAATGCGGTAATCGGTTATCTGGCAAACACGATAGGGAACATTTCCGAAGAGAATTATGAAGAACTTGCCGAAAGCGCCTTTCTTCTCTCGCATGCGGACACCATTGAAAATTACTATAACGTCTCCGTAGAGTTTAAAAAATCCGGAGAACTCACGCTGCACTACCATTTGAACATTCCGTCCGGCGACAACGGTGAATACGAAAGCGAATCTGAAACCGAACGTTTATTTTATTACATAGACGACAACAATCATCTTTTCGTTTACCCTGACACGATACTATCTGCCGAAGACTTCGCCGAAAAACAAAAGGAAGGGTATTTATCCGAATTCGGGTGGTTTTCAAAGGATTTCAACACGCTCTATGTTCTGACAGACGAAGAATCAGACACCGCCCCGACAATCCCGCTGGAACGCTTTTAGAATTGTCCGATGAATTTTAAATACGGAAAATCTCCGCAAAATATACGCTTTTTATAATTGCACACCGCTATTTGATAAACGGCAACCTCGTTGACAAAACCCGCTGTTTCAGCACACACCCCCGTGTAAAATTTCTACTCTTCCTGCACCTTCGCGGCGAGCTGTCCGCAAGCCCCGCTTATTCCCCGTCCGCGACTTATGCGAATGGTGTACGAGACTCCCGCCTTGCCCAAAAACCGTGTAAAAACGTTTATCTCCTCTTTATCAGGCGTTTCGTAAGGCAGTTCCGCACACGGATTAAACGGAATTAAATTCACAATCACCTCGAAACCCCTGCAAAATTGTATGAGTTTATCCGCATCCGCCTTGCTTGTATTCAGATTATGAATCAGGCAGTACTCAAAAGTAAAACGCCTGCCCGAGACGCTCTGGAATTGAAGAAGAGCATTTTTCAGCTCAGACAAAGGAAATGTCCTGTTCACAGGCATGATCTCGCTTCTCTTTGTATTGTCAGCACTTACAAGAGACACGGCAAGTTTCACGGGAACGGTTCTCTTTGCAAGTTCCTTTATTCCCGGGACCACACCGCACGTGGAAATCGTAATCCTTCTATGGGAAATATTGTATGCATTCTTATCGTTAAAAAAACGTATGGCGGAAAGAACGGAATCCAAATTCGCCATAGGCTCACCCATTCCCATAAACACAATATGGGAAATCGTTTTCCGGTCCTGAGATTTTTTTTGCACCATTTCCCGTACGGAACTCATCGCCGCGCTCTGCGAAGCTTTTTCAGAGGTTGCAACCATTCCCAGCAAATGCGCAAACTGTTCCACAATCTCATAATCTTTCAAATTACGCTTAAAACCCATCGTACCCGTTCTGCAAAATGCGCACCCCATCGCACATCCCGCCTGAGAAGAAACACACGCCGTTTTCTCTCCCGAACTATCAGTTAAAAGCACGCACTCAATAACAAATCCGTCTTCCAGACGAAGCGCAAGCTTCACAGCCCCGCTCTTATCGCTGTCCTTCCGTATAATCGTACTTGAAAACGGAGAAAACCCTTTCTCTTTCAAACTTTTTCTCAGCGAAAGCGGAAGGTCCGTCATTTCTTCAAAATCGTAAACCCCGTCCACCAAATGCTTATATATCTGCTTACCTTGAAAAGATTTACTCAGTCCTAAAATCTCTGCTATCTCATTTCCTGTTTTTGCGAATAAACTTGCCATAACGCTTATTATACCGAAGCGGCGTTGTTTATTAAACTCATACCGCAAACCCGCAAGTTTTACAAATTGCAACTACCTGAGCCGCATCAGATTTGTACGGCATTGAAAACCGTACCTGCCGAACACCCGTATTTTTCCGCAGACAACCCAATAATCGTCCTTAAATCGCATTTCAATGAAA
>CAMKAB010000197.1 GCA_946410375.1 uncultured Spirochaetaceae bacterium | reverse complement strand
ACTTTCGTTTTGTTTTTCTCAGTGCTTCTCGTTAGCGTGCTTCACTAATCTACAAGAAAACAAAAAACCTGTCAACAAAAATTTCAAAAATTTTTAAAATTTTTTCATAATTTTACAAAATACGCATTTTAAGCACTTTAAACGCTGTTTTTTTCTAAAAATTTTTTTTAATTTTTTTCTCTTTTTACTTTTTTTCTCCGGTTTTACAATTATTTTTTCCAAATTCCCGCATTTTTCATACTTTTTTTTTTACCATGCAGACTCTTGTTTTACCATACAGATTGCGCCATTCCTATATTCTCAAAGAAATATTGCATTCAAATCAAAAAACAACCATACTGTCCGTAATCTTTATAAATCCTTTTTTGTTAAAATAAAACTTTATATACAAACCATTTACAGAAGGGATGAATTAAAGAAATACATAATCCTGTTTTACAAAGGTTTTTTCTATGAAATCATCGTATGGCAAAAAAATTCCTTTTTTAATTCCGCAACCCGTTATTCCGAAAAACCGCCAAATCTTCACGTCGGAAATGCTCAAAGCTATGATTTTACCGCTCTTTATAGAGCAGGTTCTCCAGCTATTCGTAGGACTTGCGGACACCTTAATGGTAAGCTACGCGGGGGAAGAAGTTGTCTCCGGAGTATCTCTGGACACTATGATATATACCATATTCATATATCTTTTCACTGCCGTGGCATCGGGTGGAGCGGTGGTTGTCTCACAGTATCTCGGAAGAGAAGACAGAGAAAAAGCATCTCTCGCAGCATCCCAGATATACACAATCGCTGCGTTTATCTCCATTTTCTGTTGCGTAACCGTTCTAGTCGGTTGCCCGGCCATACTTCGCATGCTATATCCGAGAGTAGATCCGAACGTAATGAAGGCGGCGGAAACTTACTTTAAAATAACCGCTCTTTCCTTTCCTGCGAACGCCGTTTACAATTCCGGCGCCGCGATATACAGGTCCATGGGAAAAACACGGACAACGATGGTCGTATCTGGTGCGATGAACATTTTGAATATCGCAGGAAATGCAATAGGGATTTTTCTTCTTCATGCCGGTGCGAAGGGGGTTGCGTGGCCCACAACGATAAGCTGGTACTTCGCAGCCGTTGTTATGACAATCTTATGTTTCACCGGGAAAAACAAAGTAAAGGTGAAAACACGTCTTATTTTTTCTTTTGACAGGAAAACAGACAGGCAGATACTCAAAATCGCAATACCTACAGCCATTGAAAACGTTCTTTTCCAGCTGGCGAAAGTTGTGCTCGGCGCGCTTGTAGCCACCTTCGGAACCGCCCAGATTGCGGCTAACGGAATAGCTCAAACAGTGTGGGCTTTTGCGGCGACAATGAATATGACCATGAGCCCCGTGTTTACAACCGTTATCGGGTATTGCATGGGACGCGGAGACACGGACGCGGCGAACTGGTACATAAGGAGACTTCTCAGAATAAGCATGATTCTATGTTTCAGCTGGAACGTAATAGTCACTTCCGTTTTCCCGCTTCTCCTGCCGCTCTATCAGGTATCTGCCGAAGCGAAGCGATACGTTTGGATAATCGTTCTGATACACAACAGCGCCGCTGCCGTCACCCACCCTTATTTCAGTCCTCTTTCATCAGGACTCCGTGCAACGGGAGATGCAAAATTCGCAATGTGGTCGTCTATTTTCGCCACCGTCGTATGCAGAACTTTTTTCTCCTTCCTCCTCGGGCTCCGCTATTCGCTCGGCGTTATCGGAGTTACCATTTCAATGGTGATAGACTGGACTATTAAAGGCACCTTGGATATCTGGCGATGGAAGAGCGGAAAATGGAAGAAAAACAAAGTGATCTGAAACTGCGCTTTGAGAAATCAAGCCGCCGGAGTTTTCGCACGTCAGCTCACAAACGATAACGGGGCGTCGGAAATTCCGAGGGCGTCATTCCAGACTGCCGAAGTTCCCGCACTCTCCGAAATAACAAAATAAAAAATAACAAAAACGCACCTCAATTGTATCGTGCGCCGATGAGACCTTACCCTTTCAGGGTGTCCGCACCTTTCAGACTCTCTTTCTCCACTCCGTCTATCTTGTACCCTATCGCCTTGGATACACCCGCTTCCTCCTGAGTTACACCCAAAAGCGTATCGGAACCGAGAGCCGTGCCCTTATTATGCGTAATTATGATAAACTGGCTCTCATTCTCGAATTTCTCCAAAACCTTCATAAAAGAGCCGATATTCTTCGCATCCAGCGCCGCATCTATCTCATCCAGCACGCAGAACGGAGAAGGTTTAACCTTGTAAGTGGCGAACAGCAGAGCCACGGCGGTCATGCTCTTTTCACCACCCGAAAGAGACGGTAAATACGTCATCTTTTTTCCGGGAGGTTCGGCTTCTATTTCAATGCCCGAATGGAGAACATCCTCCTCATCGGTAAGAATAAGGCGCGCCCTTCCGCCTCCGAAAAGGGTTTTAAACATTTCTTCAAAACTCTCATTTATCTGATTAAACGTGGCGATGAACATTTCCTCGCTACGGGTTTTTATTTCCTCGATAATGAAAGTCAAATCATTTTTCGCCGTAGTCAGATCATCCAGATTTTTCTGATAAAAATCAAAATTCTTCTTCGCCTCGTTGTATTCATCCTCAGCCATGTAGTTTATATACCCGAGATCCTGAATCTTCTTTTTTA
Organism: uncultured Spirochaetaceae bacterium; assembly: GCA_946410375.1. GTDB lineage: Bacteria > Spirochaetota > Spirochaetia > Sphaerochaetales > Sphaerochaetaceae > CAMKAB01. The sequence goes on along the minus strand of CAMKAB010000197.1, from coordinate 408 downwards.
CCGTTTCAAGTTCCGCTTTCAAGTCATCGACGGGAACGGTTATCTCTTCTTTATCGAACTCTTTCAACGATTTTCCCGTTTCATCAAAAAAATCGCGGTATACCTTCTGAATATTATCATCAAGCGCCTGCAAATTCGCCCGAGAGGTTGCAAGTTCCGTCATTAAGCGCTGTTTTTTCTCAAATTTTTCCTGAAAAACGGAATTTTCACGACTGATTTCCCCTGATTTCGTATCAATCTTCAATTCCAGCTCCGCAAGAGAATTTCTCTTCTCTTCAATCTCGGAATGCAAGTCCTCTTCCCTTTTCTTTAAATTTTCAATAGCCTCCAAAACATCGCTTTCACGCTGCTTTTCAATCTTTGCGCTCTCTTCAGCGTCTTCGCTTTCCAGAGTCATCTGTCGCAAAA
>CAMKAB010000196.1 GCA_946410375.1 uncultured Spirochaetaceae bacterium | reverse complement strand
TCGGAATCTCTCGCGTGAGAAGCATCGTAAGCGCAATCATGCCAATGCTTTTCGGTATCCGAAGACCATGTATCGCGATAAGCGTGATTATTCGCGTCAAGATTCAGTTCCGAAGTCCTGGCGGTCTTGCATCCGTTTGTACAGGTTGTCATCACATATCCCTTCACTGTGCAAGTGGACGGACTTGTGAAGAGATTACCCGGATTATTCCACACGAAATTATGCGCATCAGGATCAAGATCCAATGTCGTTACTGATGTCTCGTTGCAGCCCGTATGCGTACACGTTGTAAGCTTATATCCCTTCGCCATGCAAGTGGACGGACTTGTAAACACCTCGCCGTTCTTCCAATCGAAGTTATGTCCGAGAGCCGGAATATCCGTATATGTAAGTTCGGTTCCGCATCTTGTACAAGTTGTGAAGTTGGAGCCTGTTGTGGTACAGGTCGGCTCAACATCAGTGGCGGAAGTGCTCCAGTCAAACTCATGTCCGAGAGCCGGGACATTCGTATAAGAAGACACAAGGCAGTTCGTACAGGTAACCCATAATTTTCCCGCTTCCGTACAGGTCGGCTCAGGATCATACCATGTATCACCGTTCTCAAAATCAAACTCGTGATCTGTTGCGGTCAAATACTGAGTCTCCGTGGTACTGCATCTCTTGCAAATGAACTCAACCGCATCATGGTCGTCCGTGCAATCATGTCTTGTTTCATTCTGCTCCCAGTCATGTCCGAGAGGTTCGACAGTTCTTGTTGTAAACTGCAAACAAACAGAACAGGTACGCTTTTCCTCGCCTTCCTCCGTACAGGTGGAAGGGGTTGTAACCTCGTAGTCATTCCATTTATGCTCATCCAGCGATGTGAAAGTCGTTGCATCGATTGAAGCGCCGCACTTTATACACTCTCCGGGACCGACGAACTCCTCCAAACAATCCGTTCTGCTCGTTTTAAGTCTCCAGGAGTGATCGCCGTCATTACACAACGTCGTGTCTTTCGGTTCTTCCTGACCGCATATTGAACAGATTTTGATAATCTTACCCTTTGTGGTTGCCGTGGCGGGCGTGATGATTCTTACAATTGAAAAATCATGGATTGAAGCTGAAGAACAGTGTATGCCGCCGTCTCCTCCATGCGCGCGAACAGCCTTTATAGTGTTCACATCATTGGATTTCACCGACGCTCTGCCGGAAAAAGAAAAAGTGAAGGCATCGCTTATCGTTGTTTTGTTCATCTCGACGTTTCCGCTTGTAACGATAAAATAAGAAGCGTCTTCAAGAACCATATTTCCCGAAAATTTGGTACCCTCGTCCTGAATCCTCAACTGAGCCCCTTCGCTCATATCCAAAACAGTCATTCTGTCTTTTCCGGTGATAGTGGAACTCCCCTGCACAATCACTTTCGCCTTAGGTCCGACAAGCGAAATAACGTTATCCACGGTAAGACTTACGTTTTCGTTGTTTTTTCCGAAGTCGATTCTGATATTCTCAAGAGTTACAGGAGCGCAAATTCTCAGAACAGACTTTATTCTGTCGTTATCGCTAGGCACAACAAAGGACTTTTCACAATCCTTAGAGCGGATTATCGCTTCAGAAACATTTTCGGAAACAACTATCACCGCATTCTGCTGACTTGAATAAGGATAATCGCTCACAGTGTATGTATAAGGACCCATGTCCAAAATAATATTCTTATCGATATAAGCCCCGGCTCCCTTTGCGTCCTTTATCATCGTAACAGTCTCCGCAGCCCCCAGAGCCTTAGACGACGGAATAGAATCAATCGCCTCCTGCATGGTCTCAAAATAAGATTTACCCACCTGGAAATACTTATTTGTAAGATTAACAGATGACGAAGAACTTGAATCCGAACAGGATACAAAAATACTCAATGAACTGATTATCAATATAATTAACAAAAATAAACGTTTAATGCGTAATGAGTTATGTTTTTCTAAATTCATACACTACCGCCTAAGATAAAGATATGTTTCGTTTTGATTTTAAATGCGAGCAAAATAAAGGTCAAGTTAAATATAAACACCCCTCTGAAAAAACAGAGATAAATAACCTTTTTTTTCCGCTTTAAGGAGAATAATCTGTCTCGTATCACAAAAATCCCCCGTAAAAACCTCCGCATTAAGGTATTTTTCGGAAAACTATTGCAATAATCTTTGTAAAAAGTAAAATGGAGACATAAAATGGTTCCGTAGCTCAGCTGGATAGAGCACTTCCCTCCTAAGGAAGGGGTCACGCGTTCAAATCGCGTCGGGATCATTTCTTTTTTTCAGGACTCGCCGGAAATTTTCCCAAAACCGGTTTTTCCAAAACATCAGAAAAGCTTATTTCTCTTAATAATCTATAGTTACGGGTGATTCCTACAGATAATTCCTCAGGATGATTTTACCGATGGTTTCGCCGAATGATTTCCACGAAAGGTTCCTACGAATGATTCCGCCGGATGATTTCCACGAAAGGTTCCTACGAGTGATTCCGCCGGCTGATTTCTACGGATGATTCCTACGAGTGATTCCGCAAGGTAATTCCTACGGGAGATTCCGTCGGTAATGCGGAAGCCGAAAATCTTCCCGCAGCAACGCGTGGTAATTCGGCGAAGCACCGCGAAAAGTTTGCAAAACTCCCTGCCCTAAGCCCTGCCGCCCGGCATACCGCCCAGCTTCACCCGCTACGCATAAAAACATCGCCGAAAAAACATCCGCAAAACGCCACGCTATCATCCTTGCTTTCATCCTTCCCGAATAATCGCCCTTATACCTTTAACAACACGGAGCGTCTCGTCGACAAAGTGATTTCCCTGATTCAATTCCCACTCCGTTTCATACCCCTTCTCTCTGTAAAAACGGACAATCTCCTCCGCATTATCACGAACAGTTCTCAAAACGGGGTGCCGAGTCCTGGCCTCCCTGTCTCCGAGCGACATGTATATTTTCTTAATACTCCCGTTAAAACTATGAGAATAACAATATTCTTTAAAATCCGGAAACCAAAGAGACGGAGAGACAGCGGCGACACGGGAAAACATATCGCAATTATACATCGCATACAAAGCGAATAATCCTGCTAAAGAATATCCCGCAATTC
>CAMKAB010000195.1 GCA_946410375.1 uncultured Spirochaetaceae bacterium | reverse complement strand
CTACACCTGCGTTTTTCAGCGCCAAAACAGTATCGTACCACCGAACCTGTCCGGTAATCTGAGCGATTAAACACCTTTTTATTTCATCTGCGCTCTTAGTGGGAACCCCCGAAACGTTCGGAACAACAAAACATTCAGGTTCATTAAAAGAGGTTTTTTCAATAAATGTCTTCATCTTCTCCGCAGCTTCCCTCATTTGAGGGCTATGAAAAGCCGCGCTTACATTCAGTTTTTTAAATTTAACCGAATCGTTATCATATTTCGCTAAAAGCCTTTGTCCGATTCTATTCACCGCTTCTTCGGTTCCCGATATCACAATCTGAGTTTTCGAATTCAAATTCGCCATAACGACGTCCCGGCCGAACTCAAACGAATCTTTCTCCTGATGGTTTTTCGGGGGATCCGGAATACGGGAACTGGCCCCCTCTTTCTCCGCTTTTCCCGAAGCGTCTTCCATAAGGCTCCCCAGTTCATCCTCGGAAAGACCCAAAACCGCCGCCATTATTCCTTTTCCGTTCATTGCACTCATCAATTCGGCGCGCTTATTCACAAGGCGCAGTCCGGTTTCAAAATCAAACACTCCGGCTGCAAAAAGAGCGCTGTATTCCCCAAGACTATGGCCGGCAACGTAAGAATAATCCGTTCCGTTCGCCTTCAGTTTTTCAAGATACATGGCGGAAGTCGTGTAAATCGCAACTTGAGCGAAGCGCGTATCGGTGAGTTTATTTTCCGGTCCGCAAAACATTATTTCCCTGAGATCAATTCCTGTAACAGCACTCGCTCTCTCTAATATTTCTCCGGCTTTCTTAAACTTATCACAAATCTCAAGTCCCATTCCGACCTTCTGAGAGCCTTGTCCCGGAAACAATAATGCGTTCATCATCCGACCTCTGTATTTTTAATTTTTTATACACGTAGCTGATTTTTAAGAAACTGCGATATTGCGTTTTTAACTAAACTTGCACAACTAAAATTGCACAACTAAAATTGCACAACCCTTGCCGGCACCCCGAAAACCGTTGTTCCCGCTTTAACGTTCCTCAAAACAACCGAGCCTGCTCCGACCACGGCTCGTTCGCCGATTTTCATTCCGGGAACTATAGTGCAATTCGTAGCTAAATAAGCGGAATCCCCTATTAATACATGCCCCGAAACGCAGGAGCCGGACATAACGGATACATAATTTCCAACTGTGCAGTCGTGTCCTATCGCAACGGAGATGTTCAACAGACAAAAATCTCCGATTTTCGTGTTGCAACTGATATTTCCTCCGGCGCAAATAATGCATCCTTTCCCGATTTCCGAAGCGGCCGAAACATTCACAGACGGATGTATGAGCGTTTCCCATGACTTAAAATCAGCGAATTTTTTCACTATTCGCTGCCTGTTCGCTGCATTTTGCATAGCTATTACAGCACAGATATTCCCGCTTTTATTGAGTGTCATTAATTTCCCGACTTCTCCCAAAACAGCGTATCCGTTTATTATTCCTTTTTTTTCAGAGTCATCGTCGAGAAATCCCACAATTTCATACGTCGGGCTCTCTTTATTTATTTCCTCTATCAGCCACGCTGTTTCCTTTCCGAAATCCCCCGCCCCGATAATCACAATCTTCTTCATAACAATTCCTTTTCGGCTTTTACCTCTCCGCTGCCCGTAAACTCGCTCATTGTGGCTTCGCCTTCTGCGGAAATGCCTTCTCTTTTCAATACAGTTCCGATTGTTTGCAATATAATGCGAAAGTCTCCGATAAACGTAACCTTATCCACATACTTCACGTCATAGGCGAACTTTTCTTCCCACGAAAGCGCATTCCTGCCGTTCACCTGCGCAAGTCCAGTGAAGCCGGGTCTCACCTCATGGCGACGCGCCTGCGTTTTATTGTACCTGCCAAGGTATCGCACAAGGAGCGGTCGCGGTCCCACAATCGCCATATCACCCTTAAGAATATTAAAAAGCTCCGGAAGTTCATCCAGACTGGTGGAACGCAGAAATCTTCCGAACTTCGTAAGACGCTCCGAATCGGGAAGCAAAACTCCGTCGGAATCGCACGCGTTCGTCATAGTTCTGAATTTGCACAGGCTGAAAATCTTCGGTTCACCCGAGATCTTATCCATCCTGCCCGGACGTTTCTGAGTGAATATCACGGGGCTGCCGAGTTTTATCCGCACCAAAATCGCTAAAATCAAAAATACGGGCGAGAGTATCAAAAGACCGAAGAACGACAAAATAAAATCAAAGGGTCTTTTTAAAAACTTTTCATATACTCCGTAAGGTTTATGCTGCATATCGCTCCGTATAACAACCACCCGATCCGGCGCGTTCTTATCGTAAGGATAAAAGCCCGCATCCGGTGTTTCTCCGCCGCTTCTAGCGCGTAAGGCCCTTTAGCGTTCCGTTCTTTATAACGTTCCTGACATACACCAGGAAGCTCAAAACCGCAGAAGCCGCCGCAAGTGCGAAAAGCACAGTCAGCACGGTTTTCATCCAGTCCTGAACCTTCCCGCTCACTTCCAAAAACCTGTAAAAAAGTCCGCACACGGTACACACCGCATAAAGAACCGTTTTCGACTTCCCGAAGATATTCGCCGGCATCGCTGTTCCCTTTCCCATGAGGAGCATTCGCACGAAGCATTGAAGCAGTTCTCTCCATATTATTATTGCAAACGCCCACACCGGCATAACATACGTAACGGCGAAGCATGTGAAAAACGTGATATGGCATATGACATCGGCAAAGGGGTCCATAATCTTTCCTAAATCGGTAACAAGCCCCCGTTTACGCGCCATCTTTCCGTCTATCAGGTCGGAAAGCTCCATAACAAGGTATAATCCCGCAAGAACAAGTCCGTACACCTCGGGTGAAATGCTCTTTATCACATTCGGGACAAAGAACCAGCAAAATAAAACAGGACTCAATATCATTCGCGTAACCGTCAGTTTATTCGGTGTATTCATTCAAACCTCGCCTAAAACCAAAACAAAACTTTTCGCACATGCAAAATCGCTCAAAGCAGGCCTGCACGGCAAAAAACATCTCCTACCGCCGAAGGGACTTTCGCTCCCGTTAATGCAGGATATGGAAATCCGTTCGGAATTT
>CAMKAB010000194.1 GCA_946410375.1 uncultured Spirochaetaceae bacterium | reverse complement strand
CGAGACGAATGATGAATTATCATCTCTCATGCTTACAAGTACGAATGATTCAGCTGCATTAAGAATTGTTATCGACTCGATTATAAAACTACACACAAGTTACCTGAGAACAAGTTTCCCGTTGCATTTACCGGTAAGTGCGCCGTTTTTAAGAGCGAATTCGCCGTTTACAAGCACATGCACGATTCCTTCGTTCGGGCTGAAAGGATGAGAAAGAGAAGCGGTATCTTTTAGTTTTTCCGGGTTGAAAACGACTAAATCCGCATAGTAATCGCTCCTTATTAACCCACGTTTCTCAAATCCGAAACGTTCAGCATTAAGGCTGGTCATTTTGAAAACAGCTTCTTCAAGTGTGAGGTTGTGAGTACGATACACATTTTGTACAAGGTAATGAACAGCGGCGGAAGAGCTCCGGGGATGTCCCATCTCTCCAACATAGAGCGCATCCGTTCCGAATGAACAAAGAGGATGACGTGCTATCTTTAGTAAGTTTTCCTGACTTTGAGTGACATCAGCCATAAGCGCAGCGCCTTTTTCTTCAGAAAGAAGCTTAAACAGCGCGGTGTAGGGGTCGGTGCGGAGTATTTCAGCACATTCGCTTAGTGTTTTTCCGTTGAAAGACGGATTGTTTTCCAGTATTACAGCAGTGATGTTATCAGGTCCGCAAAGTTCCATAATGCTATCCCAACCTTCGGGATTTGACATCTTGGAAACTAAATCCCCGTATTCTTCGGAATTCCGGTTTTCAGAGGCAGTTCGGAGGCGTTTACGCAGCTCGACGTTTTCAAGTCTGAGATAATCAGGCGGTAAAAGAGAAAAAAGACTGGTGCTGCCGTATTCGTAAGGGTAAGCGTCAAAGGAGACGTCCACACCTTCGCTTCTCGCGTCTTCTATCATTTTGATAACTGTGTCTATTTTGTACTGGTTCTTTGTGCCGATTACTTTCAAGTGGCTTATTTCAAGCCTGACTCCTGATTCCCGGGCGAAGTCCAGTATTTCCCTAACGGACGGTATGATTTCCGTTCCTTCGCAGCGATGGTGCACTGAAAAGATTTTGTTATGAGCCCTTACAATTTTGAGCAGAGCTATGTATTCATCGCGAGAAGCGTAAATATTCGGAGCATAGTAAATGCCGCCGGAAAAACCGACGCACCCTCCGCGGAGGCTTTTGTCCAGGAGTTCGCACATCGTGTCTATTTCTCGAGTTGTGGCTTTTCGGTTAGGATTTCCGCTTATAGCCTGCAATCGGAGGTTAGCATGAGGCTGAAGAAATGCTATATTCATCCCGAAACCCTTGTTTTCAAGGTAAGAAGAGAATGTTGAGAAGCTGTTCCAATCCCATGAATCGGCATAGTGCCCCAGAATATCGGGAAAAAGGTTATTATCTTCCGTCTTCTTCGGGTAGACGCCCACTCCGCAGTTTCCCGAAACGTCCGAAGTAATGCCTTGCATGATTTTATAAGGCATGGACGGATGACGGAGAATTTCAAGCTCGCTATGAGCGTGCGAATCAATAAAGCCCGGACATACGACGCATCCCGAAATGTCGTAGGTTTCGTACGTTTCCGGGGCTTGGAGGGAAGCATTTTCAGGCGCTTCAGCATTCTTCGAAGAGTTGTCGAAAGCCGCTTGTTTAAGTCCGCTTCCGGGCTGAGCGTCCTCTTTTCGTATAATCTTCTCGATTTTATCTCCGTTAATCAAAATATCAGCATTAAAGACTCTTTCGCCGGAACCGTCCGCAACGAGTCCGTTCTTTAAAAGTATCATTTTCTACAACAAGCCTCCAGTATGAGAGTTACAAGTTTACCGCTGTTCCCGCGTATCGCCACGGAAGTCAACGCCGCTTTCAGTTCGGAGATATCTTCGCCGCTGAAAATTGCGGGCGGAATCCTGTTCGCAAGCAACAGACTGTTTAAAATTACGAATGCGGTTTCAGTGTTAGCTCTTTTGAAAAGATTCAGCCTTATCAGTTCCGAAAACAAGAAAGCCGTTCTCGCTACAGGATGCAAAGGCGCCCAGGAAGTGTTAAACTGCAATACAAGCGCTTCCAATTCTTTTTCAGAAAAGGAATTGTTGAAAGGAGAAGCGTCGTCTTTGTCAAGCGACACGATAAGCCTTTTGTTCACGTTGGTTACAACGCTTTCAGTGAGGGGCGCGCTTACAAGAGAGAATGCGTACTTCGCATTAAGGGCGACGAGCTGTGTTTGAAGAGCCACGTTCTGTAACTTGAATTTAAAAACGTCAAGTATTTGAGAGACTGTAACGGGAATGTCAGAATATAGGAATGCATTTTGGATCACCGATGCTTTTTCCGTGTCAGAGAGGGTGGTTTTTCGGAAAGTCGAGCGGATTCTGTTCACCGCCGAGTAGTCCTGCACTCCGGTTCTGAGGTCGCGGTTCTTCATATAGCGGATGCTTCTTCCGTCTGCGGGACGCGAAGATCCTTTCGGAATGCTCCATGTCCAGCCCCCGACTCGCACGGCACCTTCGATTTTTCCGTCTGCGCACAAGGCTCTCACCCTGCGTTCGCTGATATTCCATTCTTTCGCCGCTTCTTTAACAGAAATGTAGTCCGTCTTGTAATTCATATCTCTCTCCTGAAAGGATCCCGCAAAACTACGTTTTAAGAGGAAGTTTTGAAAGTGTCTCCTTGGTAAAGATAGTATCACATATTTGTTTTTTGTGCTGTATAAAAATTGACCTTTGCTATTTTGCTATATAAAAAACTTTGCTGCATAAAAATTTGACCTTTACGATGTAAAAAAATAAAATGTCTGTATGGCGAGATTGGTACTTGAAAATGTCGGGAAAAAGTATTCCCGCGGAATAGATGCTCTAAAAAATATCAATTTGGAAATTCCGGATGGCGGTTTTACAACCATACTCGGTCCGTCCGGTTCGGGCAAATCAACGCTTTTACGTCTGATTGCGGGTCTTGAAACGCTTTCGAGCGGAAAAATATATATCGGAGACGAGGATGTGAGTTCTCTGGAGCCGGGGAAACGGAAAATAAGCATGGTGTTCCAGGGGTTCGCCCTTTATCCTCATATGACGGTGTACGAGAACATGGCGTTTTCTCTGAAGGCTGAAAGACTTCCTCGAGCTGAAATAC
>CAMKAB010000193.1 GCA_946410375.1 uncultured Spirochaetaceae bacterium | reverse complement strand
TGCAATCTTCTAAAATAGGAACGTTTGTCGATGTTGAGTTTTTGTATTTGAACGGTAACACGTTTGTGGGAAGAGAAGTGTGAACGCATTTTTAGGTGATTGGAATGAAAGATTTTAACGACGACTACTCGGAAAAAAAGGAAATTTTCGACGCGAAGTTTGAAAAGCTGAAAGAACTGATTGAGAAAAGCCGCAAAATGACTGTTCTGACCGGTGCGGGAGTATCTACGCTTTCCGGAATACCTGATTTCAGAGGACAACACGGGGTGTACACGGATCCGTGGATGGGTATGCCGGTGGAGGAGATAATTTCTCTTTCATTCTTCAAAACTCATCCTGATGTTTTTTATAAGTGGGCTAAGGATGTGTGGTATTGTTTGGACGACTACGATGCGAACATTGTTCATAAAGTTATAGCCAAACTTGAAAAAAAGGGAAAAATTGAAGGTGTGTTCACTCAGAACATAGATATGCTTCATCAGAAAGCGGGAAGCGTAAACGTGTGGGAGCTGCACGGAAGCCCCGAGTATCACTATTGTACCGAATGCGGAAAGATATATTCGTATTCAGAGGTTGCGCCTGTGGTTAAGAGGGGAGAGACGCCGCATTGTACGGCTTGCGGAGGTGTGATAAAGCCTAAAATCGTATTTTACGAGGAAGCTCTTCCGAATGATGTGCTTAAAATCGCAAACAAGGCTTTTTGCAGCAGCGATTTGTGCATTGTGTTGGGATCGTCGCTCACAGTATATCCTGTGGCGTCTTATCCGAGGATTGTTTTAAACTCGGGGGGAGATGTGGTTTATGTTAATGCGCAGGATTCTCCGGCATATGACGATTCCGTTTTTTCTCTTCGCTTTTATGATTTACGGCAGTTTTCCGAGGCGCTTGACGCGTATCTCGGGGCGTAGAAGCGTATGTCAGAGTTGAAAATAAAAAAAACTTAACATTTAATAGTATGTTATTGACCCGATAAGCTGTTTTGTGTATAGTTATGACCAAAGAAAGATTTTAGTTCCGTGGTACGGCGGCTTTACGTCGATTTTACGGCGGCTTCGGTATCGCGGAAATTTAGGAATAAGAAATGATTAAGAAAAATGAAAGCATAAGAAATATTGCGATAATCGCACATGTTGACCACGGTAAAACCACGCTTGTGGATGCTCTCTTTAAGCAGAGCGGAATAAATACCGACGGTGAGCGCGTTATGGATAGCGGAGATATCGAGAGGGAGCGCGGAATCACAATCAGCGCGAAGAATTGCGCTATACGTTGGAAAGGCGTGAAAATCAATATAATAGACACTCCGGGGCACGCTGATTTCGGAGGAGAGGTTGAGCGCGGGCTTTCCATGGTGGACGGGGTTATTTTGCTTTGCGATGCGGCGGAGGGCCCTCTTCCGCAAACCCGTTTTGTTCTTCAGAAGGCGCTTGAAAAAGGCTTGTCGGTGATTGTTGTGATAAATAAGATAGACAGGCAGGATGCACGTCCCGAAGAGGTTCTGAACGAGGTGTACGATCTTCTGCTGGAGCTCTCAAACGACGAGGCGATGCTTGATGTTCCGGTTTTTTATGCAAACGGAAGGGCGGGTTTTTGTTCGAAGATTCTGAACGATCCTGAGGCGAAGACGATTCATCCGCTTTTGGACGAGGTTTTGCAGTCAATTCCCGCTCCGGAGTACGACGACGAGGAGCCGTTCCAGATGCTGGTGTCCGACCTTTCGTACAGCGAATATCTGGGCAGGCTTGCAATCGGAAAGGTCGTGAACGGAAGCGCAACGGTGAACGACAGCCTTGTTTGCATAAAGGAGGACGGTTCGCATATTCCTTTGAGGGTTACTCGTTTGCAGAGCTATTCCGGGCCTCGTTTTGCGGACACTGACAAGGTTGAGAGCGGAGACATTATTGTTCTTTCCGGTATTGAGGATGTGTCTATCGGAGACACAATCTGCACGAGGGAGCAAATTAAGGCTCTTCCGAGAATCACCGTTGACGAGCCTACCGTTTCCATGCTTTTTATGAAAAATATTTCCCCTCTTGCGGGACGCGAGGGGCAGAACGTTACCGGAGCGAAAATCTGGGAGCGTCTGCAGAAGGAAGCGCTCAGAAACGTCTCTATTCAGGTTGAGAAAAATCAGGATGAAACTTTCACCGTTAAGGGCAGAGGGGAATTCCAAATGGCGATTATTGTTGAGGAAATGAGGAGAGAGGGCTTTGAACTTTGCGTCGGAAGACCGAAAATCATTTTCAAGACGAATGAAGAGGGAAAAAGAACCGAGCCGGTGGAGGACCTGCTTGTAGAGTGTCCCGAGGAATATTCAGGCGTCGTTATGGAGAAGCTTTCCAAGAGAAAGGCTCAAATGCAGACGATGAATTACACCGACGGGGGAAGGGTGAAAATGAATTTTATCGTTCCGTCCCGTGCGCTTATCGGGTACAGAGACGAATTTTTAACGGATACTCACGGTTTCGGCATAATGAACAGCACTCTTAAAGGTTACGAGCCGTACAAAGGAGATTTCCCCGAACGTGGTACCGGTTCTCTTGTGTGCGACAGAGCGGGGATTGCGGTGCCGTACGGAATTTGGGAACTGGAGGACAGAGGTAAGTTCTTTATTGTTCCGGGCGATCCCGTGTACGAAGGCGAGGTTGTGGGAGAAAATAACAAGTCTAACGATCTCCTTCTGAATCCTACGCGTACGAAGAAATTAACGAATCTCCGCGCATCGGGGCACGATGATGCGGTAACGCTTACTCCGGTTGCGAAACTGACGCTGGAGAAGGCGATGCGCTTCATAAAGGATGACGAGCTTGTAGAGGTGACTCCTTCTTCCATCAGAATGTGTAAGAAGATTTTGGATAGTCAGAAGCGCAAGATTTTTGAAACGAGAGGCTCAATCCCTGAGTGCCTTACTCATTGAACAGGCTTTGAGGCGGGTTGCGTATGAAAAAAATTTTGTTTGTGAGTGTATTGCTCGTGGCGATTATGAGCACTTCTTTCGCTTTTAATTATTCTCCATCGTTCGAAGGAATGATAGGCGGGACTTTCCTGCACGGAACATCCAGCCACTTACAGACAATTCAGGGAAAGAATGCTCCGTATTTCAGAACCTCTGAGTTTTCA
>CAMKAB010000192.1 GCA_946410375.1 uncultured Spirochaetaceae bacterium | reverse complement strand
GAAAACGAATACAGAGAGATAGTATACAGAGATAAGCCGGAGACCGCCCCGAGCGAGGGTTATCACTGGGCGGAGCGGTATACTGACGGCGGGACTAGAATTGTACGCGTGTGGGTGGAAGAAGAAGACGAGCCGACTGTTGACGAAAAAATAAGGCTGTTTTTGAAAACGAATTTGAAAAAAATCACAACGAAAGATACAGACGGAAGGGATGTCCCCTCTTATGTTTTAGTTTTCAATACGGCGACTCCTGTTGTGAACACCGGAGACGACGCCTTGAACAGATTCATCAAAGGCAATCTCCATAAAACGACTATTACGAACAATGAGGGCGGTGTTTCCGTTGTGTACACCACGCTTTTCGACGCGGAGACGCTTAAGAGATGGGGGATTGACGTATGAGAAAACTTATTTCTTTCTTATTGGTTCTTTTCTCGGTTTCCCTGCTTTGGAGCATGGGACAAAAAGACGAAGGAACAGGCGTTATTTTGTGGGATGATAAAGGCGTGAATGATATTGCGATTGACTCTTCCACTATCACCACAATCAGAACAAGCGGGACGGCTGGCAACACGACGTACGTGTATTCAAACTATAACGAGCTGGGACTCGCCGTTCACGGCTTCACCGATGTGTGTTTTCTTCTGAAAAGGAGCGGACGGCACGGCGAGCCTGTGTATATTACGAGAGGCTCTCATCAGATAAATGCGCAGATAGCATACGGCGAAAAGGATTTGAACGCATATGCAAGCGATTTGCCCGAAAAAGATGTTGAGGGAAGGATTTTAAAAGGCTTCTATTTAACGCCTGAATGCTTGCCGGGGACCATGCTTTTTGATGAAAAACTTTTCGTGATCAAGAACAAAACCATCCGGTATATAGATGAGGAAACGAGCGTTACGCAGATAGTAACTTATACTGACGCTGACGGGTGGGTGTATTCCGGAGGACATTTAACGCTTTATGCGAAGTGGGAGTTTCCGGAACCTTTGGAAGAGAACACAGTCTATTTGCATTGGGACGCATTCCCGCAAGGTGCGAAGATTAACAGGAAGATTGAAAAAATAACAATGCGGAAAGGCGATACTGTCTTGCCGGTAACGCTTCCTGATGTGATAAATCAGCCTGATTCGTTTTTGGAAGGACATTATATTTTCATGGGCTTTGTCGCCGATTTTGAATTTCATACCGTTTCCAAAGATACAATCATATGGGGTTATGATAGCGTTAAAATCAACAGATATGTTCCTACATATACATCTGAAGATCATAAGTGGGCTTGCAGTCGTCCCGAAGTCCATTTGTACGGGGTGTTTGGAAAAATAAAACCATCCCCTTAACTTAAACAGTATTTTTCGGCGGTTCGCTGCAGAGATTCGCCGTAAGAATAAAAAGGATTAACGCGGGCAAGCTCTTATTCCTCTTGAGAGGTGCGGAGATGTCTGGTTGATTCACACAAAAATTTCCATAATTCAAGCTTGACTGACGGTAATCGTCATAAAGCGCGGACATTTTAGTTAGCCGATACTGTCTTAGGTCCCTATCCCTCTTGAGAGGTAAAGGACCAAGGCGGTTTTGTTTATGGTGTTTTGTTTTAATACGGTTCGCTTCGCTTTGGGCAAAACCAAGGCGGGGCTTTATTGAGATAAAAATGAAAGATGTTCTAATTGTTGCGATCCCGTCCTTTTTCTCTGTTATTTCGTTTATCGGCGTGGCGTTAATCAACAGTTACGGCTCTAGGGCGAGGAACCTCGAAAAAGTGAAAACGGATATTGAAGATTTGAAAGAATCGGTACAAACGCTTCAAGTTCTCACAAAGGAGCTTATCGGGCTTTGCACTTCCGCTTTTAATGAGGTGAAAGAGAAAGGTCATATCAACGGAGAAACGACTAAGGCGTTTAATCATTTGCAAAAGGTTGCTTTCGATAAAGCGATAAACTGAGCCTGCGGGCAATATGGAGAGGTGTCTATATGGATATAATAACTTGGATTGTAAGCCATATTCAGGTGATTTTGAGCGTGCTGTTCGGCGTGATTTTTGTTTGCAGCTTGATTGTTAAGCTCACGCCTAACACGAAAGATGATGAGGTCCTTACGAAAATTATCGGTTTTTTGGATCATTTCAGTGTTGTGAAAACCGCTAAGGATAAGGACTTGATCGAGAGGGCGAAAAAGAATATTGAGGGAAACAGCGTTTAATATCATTTTTTTCGGAATTGCTTGATTAAGAATAATCTTATTCAAGCGAATATCGCTTTTTCTTTAATAAAACGAGGTGTTTTGTGATTAAAACTATTCTGATTTTTATTTGGACGCTTCCGCAATCGCTTATAGGATGGATTATTTCAATCTTTTTCGAGAAATCGAGAGCTTACGGACGCGTTGTGTATTATTGGAATTTATCCGGGGCGTTAAGTCTCGGATTGTTTGTTTTCGTGCCGAAAGACGCAAGCAAGTTTACGGTGAGCCACGAGTATGGACACTCCCGGCAAAGCTTATGTTTAGGGTGGCTGTATCTTATCGTTATCGGGTTGCCTTCGTTCCTTTGGGCGAGTTTGCAAACAATAGGATTGTTTAGGAACGTCTGTTATTACGATTTTTACACTGAACGCTGGGCGAATAAGATTGCCGGTTATACGTGTTACTTGGATAGGGCGTTACGGAAAATTTTTTATAGCAAAGTAAAGGAGAAAAACGAATGAAATATTATGTAAATGATGAAGAAACAAAAAGAGAGAATCTTTTGAAGTACATTCCGGAGTGCGACATTTTGGACTTGGAAGCGAAAATCAGTCATAAGGCGCCTGTAGCTATGTACGATTATGGCGACTTCATTATAAAAGTGGAGGAATAAATGAAATGGTTGGCGAAATTCTTTCTTTTGCTGGCGGCGCTGTTTTTGGCGGTATTGCCTCTTTGGTGCTCCGAGCCTGGAACGATAAGCGTAACCAAAGCCGAGTGGGATCAGATAACAATGTTATCAAAGAAGTTGCAGACGGAATCACAGACGTTAAATCGGCAGTTGGAGCTATCCAGGGCGGAATTGAAGCCGCTGCGGGAACGGCTGGAGAAGTCAGAGACGCAAGCACAGCTCTTGCAGACGTCATACGACGCATTGAAGAG
>CAMKAB010000191.1 GCA_946410375.1 uncultured Spirochaetaceae bacterium | reverse complement strand
TCCGATTGATAGCAGAGTACCAATCTTTGAAATAAGCATAATAACAATCGTTGACAAAATTGAAGGAAGAACAACGTATCTCATCTGAGCCATCTTATTTGCGCCGTCAATCTGCGCCGCTTCATAGCTTGTAGGAGATATGCTTATAATAGCGGCAAAGAACACTATGCTGTCGTAACCCGCAGTCTCCCAAATACCGGAGATCTGATATATGGAACGGAAGAATGAAGGATTATTCAAAAGACCCGCGTTCGCCACTTCCGCGCTGATAAGCTTAAGCTTTACAAGAGCCTGAGACACAACACCCATGTTTGTCGTAACCGAACCCTGCTTCACAAGCATGGTTACAAGAGATGTCATAACAACGGTGGACATGAACTTAGGCAGATAGGTTAAAACCTGATACACGCTTCTCGCAACATTCGAGCGAATTTCGTTAAAGAACAACGCAATGATAATAGGTACCGGGAAACCGAAAAGAAGTCCGTAGAAGCTCAAAAGGAACGTATTTCTCATCGCTCTCCAGAACTCTGTGGAAAGGACGTCTCCGCCTACAAGCAGTCTCTTAAAATAAGAGAAGCCGGAAAATAACTGTTTGGATACAGGCAAAACCTCGTCTGAAACCTTAAAACATCCCAAAAGTTCATACATCGGGAAGTATCTCCAGAATAAGAAGATAAGAATCATAGGGACCAACATTATGTACAGTCTCCAATCCCGAGCTATTGAACGACCAACATTAAGCCAGTAATGCTTTTCAACCTCATCACGAACGGTTTGCTCAGCACTCTTCAAATACTTACCCGTTTTGTCGTCATAAACCAAATAATCATCAGCAGTTATTTTCATGTAACTCCTCCTCCGGATTATTATTTATTCTCTTCAAATAGTTTATCTGATCTTCGAAAAGTCCGTCCTGCCGACGCGCAATGAAAATCAGAAAGGCGGTGAAAACCAGAGTAAGAGAATCCGTGGTGACGAATTCAAGACTCTGATTAAAACCGAAGCCCAAAATAAGAGCGCAAAGCATGCGCCCCGTCTGCATTAAAAGGGTTACCAAAACGCCGAACAAAACCGCCCGGCTTGTTTTTTCCGCTATCTTTTTTTTACCGACGAATTTAAACAAAAAAAGACAGAGAACGGACATCACATTACCCGCACCGTAAATCAGGTACTGGACGCCTTCCCCGCGGTTAAAAAAACAATTTACCAAAGCCCCCCAAATTGCAATAAAAACACCGTAAAAGCCCCACCTCATAAAGCATACGCATGACATTGCAGGAACAACGGACACCGTATACAACTCTGAGGAAAACCAGGTTGTTGAGGCTTTAACAATTATCCATTCAAAAACAAGGGTTACGAATGTAATCAGTAACAAATCAATGCCTTTATACTGCTTCAATGTTAAATGATTACGTGCCATACCAACCCTTCGTAGGAACTGTCAAAATATTTTCATCAAATTCTCAAACTAAATATTTCCTATATCTATTTTTAAATACATTCAATCCAAAAGCAATATTTTTTTTATTTTTTTTACTACAATCCGCTCATTTTTGTTTCACCTTTTGCGCGTTAAAAAAATAATGCAATCATTTTACAACAAAAACCCTGCAACTCAAAGAATAATTTTTATTATTTTCATAAAATGTAAGTTGTAAAATGTCTTATTTCAACCAAATCAACGCACCACCTCTAAAAAGAAGCAATCAGCACAAAAAAATACCCGCCGCTCCTGAGGTCGACGGGTATGCCAGCGTTCTCCTTAAACAAACCAAAGAAAAACACCGTACCGGATATGCGCATTACTGCAACAAAAGCAGGCTGAACACCAACGTGAAAAGCGCAACCGTCTCAATAATACCGATTACGATAAAGTAGTTGGCAGTTCCTTTTCCCGTTTCTCCGAGAGCGTCAGCACTCGCCGCAGCGACTTTTCCCTGGAACAGAGCGGAAAGTCCGATTGCAAGTCCTCCGCAAATTCCCGTGAACATCGCAAGCATTCCGTTAGCTCCGTTCGCAACAGCGCTTGAGATAAAGTTCATCAAAAGGAAACCGTAAATCGTCTGGGTAAGCGGAGCGCCCGAAAACGCCACCATAATAAACGGAGCCGGTTTTCCGTTCGCATAGCACTTTTTCCAAGCGCCGACCGAAGATAACGCAGCAAAACCTGCACCGAAAGCTGAGCCCATAGCCGAAAGGCCTAATGCGCAAGCCATACCGATAAACTGAATACTACTCATTTTTTATTCTCCTATTTTTATTTATTTTTTCTGTAATGCCGGATACGAACGTCCGGAGCCATAAATCCGAAAGCCCGCATCCCCATAATCACTTATTTATTTTCGCAAACGGTTCGTACTGGATTCCCGACCACTCCATCCCGAGCTGTCCGGAAAATTCCAGAAGATTAAGCCTCACTCCGTGAACCACCACGGACAAGAGCCCCATAACAAGGTTAAGCGCATGGCCGATAACAAAAATGATGATACCAGCCACCTTCATAACTCCGCTGAATCCGCCTGCCATATTGTTAAAGCTCTGCGCTATCGCAAGGCTCGCCATACCGACTGCGAAGAGCCTGATGTAACTCATAACATTTCCGAACGCGCTGATTGTGTTCAGGAATGTGGTAAACGCGCCGCCAAGTCCTGTTTTCAAGCCTTTGGAGAAGCTCACATCAGGGCTCATTCCTCCGAAAAACACCACAAGCAGGAAGCCGATTATCACAAAGATAAAGCACATCTTCACCTGTACGGCTTCTCCCAGAACCAGAAGAAGCACAATGTAGTACAGCGCATTTATTGCTATAAGCCATCCGATATCCGCCACAAAACTCAAATCCTTCTTCGGAAGCTTTGACTTCACGTTCAAAATGCACGCAAGAGAAAGCTGCACCGTTCCGATTATGAAGCAGAACTTCATCACATTGTTCTGCGCCGCTATCTGACCCACTCCGAAATACTCCGGATAGTTCGCAATCGCAGGGATCACCATCCTCTTTAGAAGCGGGATCTTCATCGCCCCTTCCAAACCGAACCATGTACCCGTAAGCGCTCCCCATATTATGTTGCATATGCTAAGCACATACAAAAGAAGCACCACATCCGAAAGCTTTTTCGTTTTCGCATGCAATCCTACTCCGCAAAGGAGGAAAAGCGCA
>CAMKAB010000190.1 GCA_946410375.1 uncultured Spirochaetaceae bacterium | reverse complement strand
GCCTGATGAAGTGTATAATTTGGCGGCGCAAAGCCATGTTCAGGTAAGCTTTGAAGCGCCTGAATATTCGTCCGATGCGGATGCTTTGGGCGTTTTGAGGCTGCTGGAAGCTGTTCGGAGCGCAGGACTCGCCAAAACATGCAGATTCTATCAGGCGTCCACTTCCGAGCTTTACGGAAAGGTTGAAGAAATCCCTCAAAAAGAAACCACGCCTTTTCATCCGTATAGTCCGTATGCGGTGGCGAAGCAGTTCGGTTTCTGGATTGTCAAAGAGTATAGGGAAGCGTACGGAATGTTCGCCGTGAACGGCATTCTGTTCAATCATGAGTCCGAGCGCAGAGGGGAGAATTTCGTTACCAGAAAGATTACCCGCGCGGCGGGACGCATTGCTTGCGGCTTGCAGGAGCGTTTGGAGCTCGGAAATATGGACAGCCTTCGAGACTGGGGCTATGCGAAAGACTATGTGGAATGCATGTACTTAATGCTTCAGCACGATACTCCGGAAGATTTCGTGATAGCCACGGGTGTTCAGCATACGGTGAGAGAATTTACGACGCTTGTGTTTAAGCATCTCGGAATTGATTTGGAATGGAAAGGAAGCGGTCTTGACGAGGTGGGCATTGATAAAAAAACAGGCAAGACTCTTGTATCCGTGAACAAGGAATGGTACAGGCCCACCGATGTGGACAATCTTTTGGGCGATTCTTCAAAAGCGAAAACCGTTTTAGGCTGGAATCCTCAGAAAACGAGCTACGAAGAGCTTTGCGGCATTATGGCTGACCACGACTTAGAACTCGCAAAGAGGGAGAAGGCGTTAAAGCAGTGAAGGCGGTAATCACGGGGTGCGGCGGGTTTGTAGGTTCTTACTTAAAAAAAGAACTGGAGACGCACGGATATGAGGTATGCGGATTTGATCTCTTTGAGGGCCCCGGGTGCAGACGGGTTGATTTGTCGGATAAGGAAGCTCTTCGGGAAAATTTGCGGGAAATAATGCCGGATTGCGTTTTTCACCTTGCGGGGCAGGCAAACGTTGCCTATTCCTGGAAAAACCCTCAGAAGACCTTTGAAATCAATGTGATTGCCACGCTTAATTTGCTGGACGCTATAAGGGAAATCAGTCCGGGAATAAAGGTTCTGATAGTGGGATCCTCCGACGAGTACGGCTCTTTAAAAGAACGGGGCGTTAACGTAACGGAGGATATCGTCCTCCATCCTGCAACTCCGTATGCGGTTAGCAAGCAGACCCAGGAGGATCTGGCTTTGCTGTATGCCAGGACATATAAAATGAACGTCTGCTGTACCCGTAGCTTCAACCACGGCGGAGCGGGACAGAAAGAGGGATTTATGATTCCTGATTTCTGCGCCGGAGCGGTAAGAATCGAGAAGGGGTTGCAAAGCGAGCTGAAAGTCGGAAATCTCGATTCCAAAAGGGATTTCACCCATGTGAAAGATGTGGTTAGAGCATACAGATTGATTGCGGAAAAAGGCGTAAGCGGGGAGGTGTATAACGTGGGCTCCGGACGTACGTTTTCCGCAAGGGAAGTTCTGGATATTGTGTTAAGGAGCGTGAAAACGCCGTGCAAGGTGGTTCGGGATGCTTCCAGAATGAGACCTTCGGACACTCCCGTGGTGTGTTGCAATCATGATAAACTAACCGGGCGGACCGGGTGGATGCCCGAATTCTCTATTGAACAAATTGTGAAAGATTGTCTAGAATACTACAGAGGTGTGATAGATGGTTAGTTGTTTTTCTTCCGTAAAGGAAGTGTTCGCATATAGGGAAATGCTGAAAAACATGGTCAGGCGGGACCTTAGGGGGCGTTACAAGGCGTCCGTTCTGGGTTTCGCATGGACTTTTATCAACCCTCTTTTACAACTTGTTGTGTATACGATAGTTTTCTCCCACGTTTTAAGAAGCGGTATAGAAAAATATTATCTTTTTTTGTTTGTTGCGTTGATTCCGTGGATTGCCATGGCTTCATCGTTGAATGATGGTGCCAATTCTGTTGTCGGGCAGGCGAATCTCGTTGAAAAAATATATTTTCCGCGCCGTATTTTGCCGATATCTACAGTTACCACTTGTTTTGTGAATATGCTGCTTTGCATGATAGTTGTTTTGATTGTTTGCCAAATATCCATAGGTGTGCGATGGTCTTTTTTGTGGTATTTGATACCTGTTTTCGGCGTTGAATATGTTTTGGCTTTGGGGTTTGCGCTAATTCTATCTTCTCTTACGGTGTATTTCAGGGATTTGCAACATATAGTGGGCATTTTTGTAATGGCATGGCAGTTTTTGTCTCCTGTTATGTATACGACAGACGGTCTTACTGATGATGTAAAGAGAATATTTGAATTTAACCCAATGACAGGTATTTTAAATTCTTGCAGAGCGATTCTGTATTATAAAATATATCCGGATTTAAAATCTTTGCTATATCCGTTTTCTGTCGGTTTGATCTTGCTGATTTTCGGATGGCTTGTTTTTGGAAAACTTGAGAGGCGTTTTGCTGAGGAAATGTGATGGAAGCTGTTGTAGTAAATGATGTAAAAAAGAATTTCAGATTGTATTCCGATAAGGCTGTAAGTTTAAAGGAAAAGATAATCTCCTTAGGAAGAAACAAATATAAAAAAATAGAAATTTTAAAGGGAATAAGTTTTTCCGTAGAAAAGGGTGAGGCTATAGGCATTATCGGGAAAAACGGATGCGGAAAAAGCACATTGTTAAAGCTGCTTTCTAAGATAATGTATCCGGATTTCGGGACTATTGAATTAAAGGGAAGAGTGTCAGGATTGATAGAGTTAGGCGCCGGTTTCCATCCTGATATGACGGGGCGTGAGAATATATATACAAACGCAGCGATTCTGGGCTTAAGCAGGAAGGAAATTCAAGAAAAATTCCAGACAATATTGGATTTTTCGGAACTCGGTTCTTTCGGCATGTATACAAGGCTTGCATTTTCTGTTGCAATAAATGTTGATGCTGATATTCTTTTAATAGACGAAATTTTAGCAGTAGGAGATTATTCTTTTCAAGCTAAATGTATAAACAGATTAAAAGAAATAAAATCGGGGGGAGCGACTATTATATTGGTTTCTCATTCTTTAGGACAAATTGAAGAAATTTGCGATAGATGTATTTGGATAAAAGACGGAAAAATAGAGAAAGAAGGACTTCC
>CAMKAB010000189.1 GCA_946410375.1 uncultured Spirochaetaceae bacterium | reverse complement strand
GCTATAGAAAGAGCCGCCTGAGCATTCTGCTCAACAAGAAGAATCGTAGCGCCGTTTTTATGAAGATCTCCGATTATTTCAAAAATCAGGTCCACCAAAAGCGGAGCCAAACCCATAGACGGTTCGTCCAGCATGATAAGCTTCGGCTTCGCCATAAGAGCGCGTCCCATTGCGAGCATCTGCTGCTCTCCGCCGGAAAGAGTGCCTCCGATCTGCCGCCGACGCTCTTTCAGACGCGGGAAAAGGGAGAAAACCTCTTCCATGCTCTCCGAAATTTCCGAATTTTTACGCGTGTACGCACCCATTTCAAGGTTTTCCTCAACCGTCATCCCCAAAAAGATACGCCTTCCTTCCGGTACCATAACAAGACCTTCTTCCACAATCTTATTCGGCGACATCTTCGCAAGAAAATCCCCGAAAAAAGTTATATCTCCCGTTTTTGAACGCAAAAGTCCTGATATGGTGTTTAAAGTTGTGGATTTTCCGGCCCCGTTAGCACCTATCAGAGTTACAATCTCGCCTTGATTCACATTAAACGAAATATCGGTTATGGCGTGTATAGCACCATAGTAAACATTTATATCTCTTACTTCTAAAATCGTATTCATTTTCGCTCCTGTCCGAACAATTTTCGGCTTATTCTCCGCAGTATCTTTTTTTTACGCAAAAACACGCAAATACACGACGTAAGCGCATCGCAAAAGAATAACACTTCGGCGTTTATTTCGGTTTTACCCGCACGATTCGCCTGTCAGCTTCTCTTCTTACCGAGATACGCTTCTATGACAACAGGATTCTTCTGTATTTCCTTGGGAGTTCCCTGAGCAATCACCTCTCCGAAATTAAGAACGGTAATCTTTTCGCAAATACCCATAACAAGATTCATATCATGCTCTATCAATAGCACGGAAACATGGAAAGAATCCCTGATTTTAACGATTGTTTCCATCAGATTTTCCGTTTCCGCAGGGTTCATTCCCGCAGCAGGCTCATCCAAAAGCAGAAGTTTCGGATTGGTGGCAAGAGCTCTGATAATTTCCAGCCTGCGCTGAGAGCCGTACGGAAGGTTCCCCGCATCTTCGTTTGCCAGATTCTCCATATTGAAAACGTGCAGATAATCCATAGCCTTTTCACGGGCGATTTTTTCCTCCTTCCAGTATCTCGGAAGCCTAAGAAGCGCCTCGAAGATGGTATAGTTCATTTTAAAGTTGAAACTGTTCATAACATTGTCCAAAACGCTCATATCTTTAAACAAACGAATATTCTGGAAAGTTCTGGCTATTCCCTCGTGGCTGCGCTCAATCGTGCTCATTCCCTTTAAATCCTTATCGCAAAGGGTGATAAGCCCGGAAGTCGGAGAATACACACCGGTAAGAAGATTGAAAACAGTGGTTTTTCCCGCTCCGTTCGGACCGATAAGCCCGACAATCTCGTTTTCATTTACTTCAATATTAAAATCGCTTACCGCAGCAAGTCCTCCGAAAACCACTCTGAGGTGCTCGCATTTTAAAACATTACTCATCTGCCGCCCTCCTTCGCACCGGACTTTTTGTCTGAACGCTTCGCATCGCCTTTCGCGTCGGCTTTATTTTTACCGGCTCGTCCTCCGAAAAGCTTCTCCAGCATATCGCCCAAGGAGAAATCGTACGTTCCCATAAGTCCTTTCGGTCTGAAAAGCATCATCAATACGAGAGCCAGCGAATACGCAACCATTCTGTAGTCGCTAAAGGACCTGAGCATTTCAGGAAGCGCGGTGAGCACCAATGCGGAGATAACGGAACCGAGCATTGAGCCCATACCGCCCAAAACCACCATAACAAGTATTTCAATAGACTTCATGAACTTGAATGTTGAAGGATAGAGCGAACCGATGTACCCGGCATACAAACAACCTGCAACGCCCGCAAGCATTGCGGAAAATACGAACGCGGTTGTTTTGTAGAATGTGGTGTTTACTCCCACCGATTCCGAAGCTATCTCGTTATCCCTGATTGAAAGAACCGCTCTGCCGTGTCGGCTTTTCATAAACGTATGAATTAAAAAGAGCGAAATCACCACGGTTACGTACATTACGTTAAGTGACGAAAACTTAGGTATTCTTGCAAGTCCCGAAGCGCCGTAGGTGAATTTAAAGCCCAAAACGGAATCGATATTCGTAAGAACGACCCTTATTATCTCTCCGAAACCGAGCGTGATAATCGCCAAATAGTCTCCTTTAAGCCTGAGCGCGGGAATACCGATAATAAGTCCGAAAACACCCGCCACAAAAGCCGCAATAACCATAGCTATTAAAATATAAGGAATCACTGCCGCATTGTTTCCAGCTCTGAGAAGAGCCGCCACAGGTGTTGCCTTCATATAAATCGCCCCGGCGTATGCGCCCACAGCCATAAAGCCTGCGTGTCCCAAAGGAAGCTGTCCCAAATATCCGCACACCACGTTCAAACTCGTGGCAAGGATAATGTTAATGCCTATAGTGATGATAATTCCGCGATAATACTCGCCTCTCAGCCCCGTTGACGAAATGAAAACATTCAAAATAACGAGAAGAAGCGCAATCAAAACCGTATTTATAACATATCTGACCGAAGTTGATAACTTAACCATTCCGCACCTCCATCAGACCTTTTCCTGAATTTTCTTACCGAGGAAACCGGTAGGTTTAAACAGGAGAACAATAATAAGAACGAGAAAAACCACTGCATCCTTCCACATGGAAAAACCCGCAGCAGCCACAAGAGCCTCCAAAATGCCGATGGTGAAACCGCCGATCATTGCGCCGGGAATGGATCCGATTCCGCCCAAAACCGCAGCTACAAACGCCTTGATTCCGAGCATGGAACCCATTGTAGGGCTCGCCTGAGGGTATGCGCAAAGGTACAAGGCGGACGCCACACCGGCGAGCGCGCTTCCTATTGCAAAGGTCATGCTGATTGTTTTATTCAGGCTGATACCCATAAGCTGAGCCGCGCCCATATCCTCGGACACAGCGCGCATAGCCTTTCCCATCTTTGTTTTATTAACAACAAAGGTAAGCACAACCATTATAACCAGGGAAACAACGATTGTTACAATCGCCGCCACACTCAAATTCACATTCCCCATATGCAATGTCCCGCTCACCATAGGTCTCATGCTTTTCTGATCCGCACCGAAAAGAAGCTGGGCGCCGTTCTCCAACAGGAAGG
>CAMKAB010000188.1 GCA_946410375.1 uncultured Spirochaetaceae bacterium | reverse complement strand
TTCAAAATGCTTTATAAAACAGGAGGCGTTCCTTTCCGCTCATCGGATTTTCCGTGTCCCGATTTTTCGGAATAGTTCGGCTTATTATGAACGCTTTTCAGTGTCTCATACGTAAAAGCAGCGTAAAATCAAAGAGAATGAATAATACTGAACCGAACTTGTCAAAAAGCGAAAATATCAAAAGAGAATCTTAGGGGAATTCCTGATAATGAAACGAAATATCAACACATTTTTAATACCTCTCACGAAAATTGTGTGATAATATAATTAAATAAAGAACGATTAAATCTGCTTAAACAGCACTGTTAAAATCGAAAAGAACGGAGGAAGCATGAGTACAACCCTGCATAAAGCCAGAAGATTTTTATTTATTGTGGTAAACTGGCTGGAATTTATCGTATCGCTCTTTGTGCTCGCCGGAATAATAGTACATCTTTTCGGGCTGACGGATTTTTGGGCTTTATATAATAAAGTGGACGGACTTGCGGACTTCCTCAAATACATGTTTGACGCCCTTATCGGAATTGAGCTGATTAAACTCTTATGTAGAAACGACTTGTTCTCAATGATTGAGGTTCTTCTCTTTGCCGTTACAAGGCATCTGATTATTCAACACCTGACCACTTTTGAATTGCTTCTCGGAGTTCTCGCAATTGCCGTTCTCTTCGCCGTTCGCAAGTTCCTTTTCGTCCACGCAGAAACTCATTCCGATTCTTCAGAAAAAAAAGAAATGACAAAAAAAGAGAAAAACGAAGAAATGCGTACAAATTAGAATAGATGCGTTTGTTCTACTGATTCCTCCGCGTCTCTTATAAATAAATGTGCCGGAAAACAGAAACAATCGGGATGATCACGAAAACCCGAAACAGCTCGAACAAGTCCGAAAATCCTATCCTAACGCATTACTACAAAAACAATTATTTCAGTTCCAATTCGGCTTGTTTCCGCACCCGGAATTTTTCAGGATTCAGAATTCCTTCAAGCGCGTTCCCGGCCTCGGGTATAACAACCGGCTCGGAGAAGTCTCCCGGCCATTTCAGATCGGGGTCGCCGTACACATCTTCAAAAATAAGCACGTTCTTCCCCTGCTTTTCCGAATATTTCGCCTGTCGCACACCGCCTCCGTTATCCCCGGATTCAACAACAAGAGAGGCATCCGACACTTCGCTCATAAGCTGATTCCGTTGTATGAAAAAATACTGCTGGATGGTTCGGGCAGGACTGAACTCAGACACGAGAAGCCCGCTATGCGCGATTAAATCCTGCAATTCCCGATGTTCCGGCGGATAATACATTTCTATCGGAGTCCCGAGCACCGCTATCGTTTTATAACCCATAGCAAGAGCTTCTATGTGAGCTACTCCGTCTATTCCCCTCGCAAGTCCGCTCGTAATAACAAACCGCTCACCCAGAACATCGGCGGAAACTTTCGCCCTATGAACGCCCTTATCGGATGGCTGCCTTGTGCCCACAATACTTACGGACTTTTCTTTCAATAAGGAAGAATCTCCTTTCAAATACAAAAACAAGGGAGACTTTATGTTATCAGCCCACTCCGGGTCTGTGTTCGTTATTATTAAAGTATCTGAATCAAGCTTTTCAAATGCTTTTACAACCGCAGTTTGCGCCTTGTACAATTCCTTATCGGTGCAACCGGTGAGAAAAGAATATGCTTCTAAATTCTCTCCAATGGACTGCGCGGTATCGCACCAATTTCTGAGCCTGTTAAAACATTTAACCGCCTTTGCATCCGAAAATCGCCCCGCAAGGAGAATTGTTTCGTAATTTATAGCCTCTAAAAAAGTTCGCTCATTCTGCCGCACCATAACCCGTTTCCTTTCCGTCCTCTTTCTTCACTCCGACCTGTTTCGCATCCTGGTTTTTCCACTGAAATTTCACTTAAAGCCGAACTTCCCGCGCAGTATTCCTCCCCGTTATTATCACCGAAAAACGCGAAAACAAAGCCGAACATCCTTAACTTGCATTTACATCATAACAAACATTAAGCAAAATTTCAAGAAGAATTTTTCGAACGAATTTTCGATTCCGTAAGCCGAACGCGAGTCGGCTTCTTCGCTGTCTGATTCCGAGACTGAAAAATTGCTTTTTCAACTATTTCTACGGCTGTAATTAATTCCTGTTTCGTTTCATTTTATTTCCCCAAAGATTTTCCAGCAACCTTTTTTATCAGCACCAATTCTTGCAATAACGCCGTTTTCTTTAAGTCCTGTAATCACCCTGCTGATTATTCATCGTGATTTACCTGTTTTCGCCATCTCTTCTCCGTTAGTAATTGAAAGATTTTGTTCTATTAGTGTCAAAATCGTTTTTATATTGTCATTTTCTTTAAACTTCATCATTATATCTTTAGGAGGAGCTGAGTCTTCCAACTCAACAATTCCATATCCCTTGCAAAGATTGCAGATCTTTTTATGCCACGTCCCCATCTTTCAATAAAACCGGCTCTAAAGAATGTATTAACAATATCCAGATTACGGACCGGCAAAAATGATTTTGTGCTACCGGTTCTATAATAATTCTTACTCCCTCTTATAATTTACGGGATAAGGATTATCATCAACAATGATTTTTATAACATTAAGCCCATTTTCAGAAAGCAAGTCCACATCAACAATCAATCCAAACGCATCGCGCACTTTATCCGGGATACCTTCCGTATAGAATTATCTATTTGCATTGAATCTTATATTCTTCCGTTTTCAATTATTTCTAACAAAATAATTGATATTCCTCCCCCATCAGATATCTTCATTATTGTTTTCTCCAACATTAAATTCTTTTTTTAAGAGTTTAAAGAAAACCTGATTTCTGCTATAAGCAAGTTCGTAAATATCTTCAAATGAATACAATTCAATTCGTATTGAAATTCTATCCATAGGATCATCAGAATCAGGCTTTACAAAACTATCATCCGCAAAATAAGAAGTCGATAAAAACGGAATAGGTTTATAACCACTTATATGGAATAATTCCTTTTTTATATCTTTCTTTCTTGCCAAAATTATACCCGTGTACAATACTGTTTTTGTTTCAACTTCCCAATTCAAAAATTTCGTTGGTTCTTTATAAAAATCTCGTGCATAACGAATTACTTGAGAAATCATACCTTCGTTTTTATTGCCTGCATTATGTGCATGAGTTGTTGATTTCAATTCCAAAATCAGGATTTGCTTTGTCTTCTCTGGATCATCAGC
>CAMKAB010000187.1 GCA_946410375.1 uncultured Spirochaetaceae bacterium | reverse complement strand
CCGCTTTTTACGCCTTTATTTCTCGCTTCGTATTACGAATAAGAGGCTGGATTTTTTCTGCGGGAGATAGTATTTGAAGCCCGGAATGGCGGAGGAAACAAGTTTTTTTCGGACGTTTTCAGGGCTTATTATGCTTTTGTTCGTGTCGCGGCTGTAAATTTCGAAGAATTTTACGGCGTCTTCAATGCTTCTGAACGGCTGACCGAACTCAAATTCAATTTCCTTTTTTTCGTATGAGATGTTGTGCTTTTCAAAGAACGATTCTGCGCTTTCGTCCGCTCTCTGCTGTATGGGATTTTTTTCGAAAGAAAACCGGTGGAACCTGTAATTCTTTTTGATGATAATAATTACGCCCTTGCAACATCGGGATGAAATGTCCAAAACTTCGCTGAGCGAGCCGAAGTAGTTGAAAATCATTGCGTCAAATTTTTCGGCGGGAGTCCATTTTTGCAGGTCGCAGCAAACAGGGGTTACGTTTTTCCAGTTCTCATTTTTAATGTATTGTATGGCGTTTTCGCTTATGTCGCAGGCAAATGCGGAAAACCCCCTCTGAGCGAGCTTTTTAGCGAGCCCTCCGAGTCCGCATCCCGCATCGCAAACCGTTCGGAGGCCTGCAAGGTACGGCGTGATAACGTTCGAGAGTTTAAAGAAATAGTCTGAGTTTTCCGAGGCGTCCTCCATAAAAGATACCATTTCGTCTGTCCATGCGTATATCATATTCCGAGCGTTACTCCTCCGCACTTCTCGCAAATTGAAACATCAATTCCGTAGAGCGTTTTCAGAACCTCGGAAGTGAGCGATTCGGGCGGACCGTCAGACACTATTTCTCCGCTTTTCAACGCTAGAATCCTGCTTGAAAACCTGCGTGCCTGATTCGGGTCGTGGGTGGAAAAAATCACAGTGTAACCTTTTTCACACAAATGAGTTATGTTTTGCATAACCATAATGCTGTTGCCGTAATCAAGGCTTGCGGTGGGCTCATCCATAATAAGAATGTTCGCGTCCTGCATTAAGGCGCGGGCAAGAAGCATAAGCTGCCTTTCTCCGCCTGAAATCTTCGTGCTGCCCCGCCCGGCAAGGTGTTTTATTCCGAGTTTTTCCAGAACGGACAGCGCCTTTTTCTTTTGTTCTGCGGATGGAATCTGAAAGGTTCCGAGTTTCGACGCACAGCCCATCAGCACCGAGTCCAGCACGGTGAAATCAAAAGAGGGGTTGTAGCTTTGAGGAATATAGGCGATCTCCCACGAGAGTTCTTTTTTTGTGTATGAGCGTATCTCTTTGTCCTGAATGTAAATATTTCCGGATGAAGGAGTTAGGAATCCCAAAAGACACTTGAAAAGTGTTGTTTTCCCCACTCCGTTCGGACCCACCACGCTCACGAGCTCACCTTCCTTCAAGGAAAGGGAAATGTTCTTTAGAACCGGGGTTTGATAGTAAGAAAAACAAAGATTATCGCAGTAAAGTCTCATTTTGCAACGCTCCGTTCATTATTTTGTTTTTTTGCAAGCTTCATCTTTATTGGTGTTCAGTTTATTGTATTCAGCCCTTTTGATTTTGTTTTTTCAATTCTCACGGACGCTCACTCCGCCTATCAGAAGATACAAGAACACAGGTGCGCCTACAAAGGATGTTAAAATTCCCAGCGGTATTTCGCTGCTTGCGAGCGTCCTGCCGATGTTGTCTACGAACATCAGAAATCCCGATCCCATTATCATGGACGAGGGAATGAGATGCTTATTGTCGTAGCCGAAGATGATACGGCAGAAATGCGGTATCACCAGTCCGACCCAGCCGATTACGCCCGAAACGGAAACGCTCGCACTCGTAATGAGGGTGGCGCAGAGAATAACAAGCATTCTGAGCCTGTCTGTTTCCACTCCGAGGCTCTTCGCTTCCGCTTCCGAAAGGGTGAGAATGTTTATTTTCCACCTGAACAGAATAAGAGGAATAAGACCTGCTGCTATGATGGAACCTGCGAAACAGAGGTCTTTTATCTTTGTTGACGCAAGAGAGCCCATTAGCCAGTATGTGATTGCGGGAAGCTGGCTTTCCGAATCCGCTACGAGTTTTATGAGAGATGTTCCGCTTGAAAAAAGCGAACTTACCATGATTCCTGAAAGCACTAAGGCAAGAACCCTGTTTATTTTGGACGCACGGGAAACGAGCATCGCAAGGAACACCGCCGCAAGTCCGAAGCTGAACGAAGAGAGGGTTATTGAGAAGTACGATCCGCCCGAAAGGATAGCAAGAGCCGCTCCGAAGCCCGCTCCGGTTGAGGCTCCGAGAAGATCGGGGCTTACCATCGGGTTTCTGAAAATTCCCTGAAAGCACGCTCCGGCGGCGGAAAGAGCCGCTCCGATAAGCGCTGCGCAGAGTATTCGGGGCAGTCTGATATTTAAAATAATGAGTCTTTCCTGTGCGTTTATGCCGTCCGTGAGGGTTACTTTATACCGTCCGAGGAAAAAAGACACTATGAAAATCAGAATGCTTATTACGGAAAGAAGAACGAATTTCAGTGTTGTTTTGTTTGTTTTATTTTTTTTACACATCAGAATTTACAACTTAACTTGTACGATTAGAACCTGTACTTGCACTCGCTTCCCCAAAATAAAGCGTAGATTTGGTTCGCTACCTCGTTCATATCGTAATTGAAGTATTGCGGATATACAAGATGTCCGAGGTACCATATTCCTAAAACCATATTTATAGACGGCGGCGCTCCGAGCCAGCAGTACGGATAGCAGGGGATTTCGTAGTATTTACCGGCTTTTACCGCGCTTAAGTTTTGCCATTCCGTATCGCTTGGAATGTTTTTATAGAAACCGGAATCTTCCGTGATTAGAATGATGTCGGGATTGAAATTATACAACTGTTCCAGGTTAATCCTGTTTCCGTTGCCTTTTGAATTGGGTTTTTCAACTTCTATTGCGTTTATACAGCCGGTGATTTCAAGAACCTGAGCTTGAGAAGAGCCCTTCGGGTTTGTGCCGAGTCCGTCCTTTCCGCCGGAGAACATAACGGAGACTCTCTCGGAATCTTTGATTTTTGCTGAATTTTCTTTTGCCATTTTCAGGGTTTTTTCAATAAATGCTTTGAGTTCATCGGTTCGTTGTTTCTTTCCTTTCAGTATGGTGCCGAGTTTTTCAAAGGTTTCTCCCATTTTGTCCAGCGAGCCTTCAAGAAAAATGCACGGTATGCCGATCTGCTCTTGCAGTGCATTTAAGTCGTCTTCGAT
>CAMKAB010000186.1 GCA_946410375.1 uncultured Spirochaetaceae bacterium | reverse complement strand
ACCTCTGACCCTCAGATCCGCAATCTGATGCTCTATCCAGCTGAGCTACGATCTCGTAAATTTAAAGTTATGATTTATGTAACAGGATAATGATAGGAAAAAATAAGATTATTTTCAAGATGTTTGATTTTATGTTATATTTAATTTATGAGAATTTTTGAATGTTCAGAGTCTTTTATTCCTATTGTGGACGGAGTGGGACGGGTGGCGAAGGCGTATGTCGAAACGCTTGCCAAGCGCGGCCATGATGTTTATGTGGTTACTCCTACGGACAATACCGGATTCAGAGGACGATTAGGATATGAAATATTAGATTACACTTCGGTGAAATTCATTAGAAATTTGCCGTATAAAATAGGTTCTCGCAGGTTTGATCCGCGTTTTAACGAGAGAATGAGGTTCCTTCAACCTGATATTGTGCATGCGCATGTGCCGGCGACATCGGGACTCATCGGCAGGAGCATAGCCAGGAAGAAGAAAGTTCCGCTCGTGGGCAGTTTTCACTCAAAATATTACGATGACGTGCTTAAGGTGACACATAGCAAGATGTTCGCGCGGTTTGCTACGAAAATTATCGTGAATTTTTATAATTCGTGCGATGAGGTTTGGGCTGTTTCCGAAAATGCCGCGGAAACATTGAAAAGCTACGGTTACAAGGGCGATGTTGTCGTTATGCCGAACGGAACGGATAAGCGCGACTTAAAGAGCGAGCTGATTCCGCAGGTCGTAAAAACATATTCCATAGACAGGGAACATCCGGTGTTTCTTTTTGTGGGACAGATTAACTGGAAGAAAAATATCCGCCGTATTTTAGAATCTTGTTCTATTTTGAAAAAAGAGGGTATGACTTTCCAGCTTATTCTTGCAGGACAGGGACCGGACGAAAAAGAAATAAAAAATACCGCTCGTAATTTGGACCTGGAGGACAATCTGATTATGACGGGTCATATACTGGATAGCGGGATATTGGATGTTTTGTACTACCTTGCGGACATATTTCTTTTTCCGTCGATTTACGATAATGCGCCGATGGTGGTGAGGGAATCCGCTTGTATGAAAACGCCGAGTTTGGTGGTGTCCGGTTCGTCATCGGCAGAGATTATAGAGAATATGCGGAACGGGCTGACGTGCGAGGATACGAACGAGTCGTTTTGCGCTGCCGTGAAGAATTTTCTCAGCCTGAGCATGAAGGAAAGGGATTTAATTTGCACTAACGCTTTTGATACGATTCCGATGCCGTGGGATGGCATGATTATGGACAAGGTTGAAGAAAGGTATACCGAATTGATTGAGAGATTCAAGAGAAAGCAGTAAGCGAGAAGAAAACCTGTAAAGGCGGAAGGAAGCCGTAAGCGTTAACGAAACGGCGGAAAAGACCTGTTCTCGTCCCTGTATGGCATACTGAGTATGGCATACTGAGGGCGATGCGCCTTGTGTGAAGAAATGATATTGCACGGCGATAAACGCGACGATTACATATGAAAGAAGAAAAAACAAACGCGATGCGCATTTTGGACTCAATGAAAATTCCGTATGACGTAAAAGTTTACGAATATGATGTGAACAATCTTGATGCGATGCACCTTTCGCTTTCCGCAGGGCTTAACCCGGACGAGGTTTTTAAAACAATCGTTATGATAACGAATACGAATGCGCTTTATGTGTTTGTTACTCCGGCAGAAGCCGAGATCAGTTTGAAAAAGGCGCGTAATTTAACCGGTGCAAAAGAGATAACGTTACTGAAAACGGACTTATTGTTAAAATATACCGGTTATATCAGAGGCGGGTGCAGCCCGATCGGAATGATAAGAAAATATCCGACTTTCATTGAAGAAACGGCTTTTTTGTCGGAAAAAGTGTATGTAAGCGCCGGAGTAAGGGGTAAAATGATACGTCTTAGTCCTGAGGATCTTGCAAGGGCGTCCGGTGCCGAAACAGCCGAATTTATCTGAAAAAACCCCCATCGCAGATTGAACATAATCGTGCACAATCTGTAACGGGGGCGTTTTGATTCGTTAATTTACGTTTAATTTATGACTTTTAATTTTTGAAAATATCCTTGATATCTTCCGCTGTGTCCTTTGCTCCGTCTTTTACGCTGTTGGCAAATTCGGAAGCGCCGTCTTTAACTTTGTTAATAACGGTTTTTGATTCGTCTTTTACAGCCGTTGCAGCTTCGGAAATGCCTTCTTTTGTTTCTTTAGCGGCTTTCTTCAAGTCGTCTTTTGTTTCAGTTACGGCGTTCTTAACGTCGTTCTTAGCATCCTTCACAGCTTTTTTTGTTTCGGATTCCGTTGCAGAATCCTCTTTCTTTCCGCTTGCAACAAACAAGACGCTTTCCGTAGCGGAAGGCAAGTCGGCGGATGCGCTCTTTTTTGTTTTTCCTTTGATCAGATTGAAAACAAACACTGCGACAATTACAATCACCGCCACGCAAATAAGCGTTTTCAATAATTTCATAATATTTCCTCCTCGCATGCAGCCGTAAAGACCTGTAGGTACACTATTCCCCGGGTCCTTTCCTCGCAGCATGCCATATTTTTAGAATATCTAATGTAGTACAAAAAAAATAAAAAAAAAAGTATTCTTGTTTTATAAGAGGTGTTTTTTTATGGAAAAAGAAAAAAATAGCAAAGGAAGCAGGATTAATACTTTCCTGCTTATGCTTATTCTTATTGTGCAAATCGCCGTTCTTTGCGGTTTTGGCGCTGTTTACAAGTCTCTAAAGCCTGCAATTTCGGATTTGAAGAGCGTGTTGCAGAATGCCCGTTCAATTACAAGCAGCGTCACGGATATGATGCCTGCTGTCGGAGGAACGCTGGAAAAAGCGGAGAATGTTTCCACAAGCATAACAAGCTTAATGCCGCAGCTGGAAGAAACTCTATCAAATGCGAACGGTATTTCCACGAGTGTGAGCGATATGCTTCCTGATTTACGGAAAACAGCGGAAAATTTTCGCAGTTTGTCGGGTAAATTGCGCGATATTATGTCGGAAGCGGAAAAAACGGTAAATAGCGAGACGATGAATGCGATTTCAAATCTATCCGGTTTGTTTTCAATGTTCGGTAACTAAGAGTTGCGAATGCGCGTGTCGGGAATGGTTTTGTCGTTTTCGGGCTGAAATATCGCCGAATTACTTGACAAATATTTAATATTTATTTACTATACTGATGTTATGAATAAGATGGAAAAGTATAATACGGTTTACACTGAAAATAAGCTGGGCGTTATGCCGATG
>CAMKAB010000185.1 GCA_946410375.1 uncultured Spirochaetaceae bacterium | reverse complement strand
TCGCTCGTTTTAGTGTGTCGGAAACGGCGCACCAAAAACGAGTTTTTATGTGTTCTGAATAAATTTCCGAAAGAATTAAAAATTGTAACTTATTTCAGAGTTGAGAGTTAAACAAAGGTATACGGGGTGAAACCGGTTTTGTAAAAATCTGACGGACGGCCGGAAAAGCCTTGAACGGAGATGATATGAAAAAGGGAATAGCTTTGTTTTTTATTATTTTGATTGCGGGAGGGATTGTTTACGCTATTGCCTTTGAAGCGCACATAGACCTCTTCCCGTATTCGTTTAGAAAATTGCATGATGAAAACGGGGAAAAGATAAATTCCGATTACGGTTTCGGTGCGAAAGCGGCGATCAGACATAATTTCCTTATTTTGTTTTATTCCGGGCTTGAGGGATTTTATAATGATTATAAATACAAGGTGTGCGGAGAAGAGGAGCATTATAAAACCTACGGAGGGGTGTTTCAGATCGGAACGGCTTTTCCGGGGATTTCAAAAATTCAGTTGGAGGCAAACGTCGGAGCGGGAATTGAAGTTCAGGATATGCACTCCGAAAAAGAGTGGTATCCTGTGGTGTCCGGGTACGCAGGTTTGCGCTTTAAGCTGAATAAAATCGTTAAACTCACACTTGGAGCGGATCTCAGAAAAGCGTTCAAAAAAAGGAGTTCGGATTTTTTAAAGCTGAAAGATCCTTCACTAAGCGGCGCCTGCGGGCTTTCCATCGGGTTTTGAAAGCCCGTCCTTCATAATCTGTTTTATACGCCTTCGATGTTTCAGTTGAAGTTCAGGTATAATTTCATTTTATTAAACGTTTCTTCACTCAATGTGTTGCTCTGAGAACGGCTTATGAGACCCCAGATTGTGTTTTGCAAGTCGGTGAGGTTCGGACTTATGCCGTTGCTTCTCGCCGTCTCCAAAGCGTTCAGGTATGAATCAACCTTGCTGTCGGTAAGGGTGTTTTCATTGAGCTCTCTGTTAAAGTCGTTGATCTTCATGTTAAAGAAGTTCTCAATCATGGATTTTTCGTCCTTATTTCCGATAAGATTAACGAGTTTTACGATGTTGGAGATAAAAAAGAGTCTGAATTCGCTGCTCAATTCTTCGGAATAGAAAGCATCGCTGTATAAGGCTTTAATGAAGAGGATTATGTTTCCCTTGATTTTTGCCTGCTTTATCGCATCCGTTCTGAGTTGCGACAGAAGAAGGAATTTTTTCAAAGATGCGGACAAACTTTGAAGGTTCTTCGGAGTATAGTTGGACACGATATCATGGTCCAGAACGCCGTCTATCTCCTTAATCATATTCAGAGAAACTTTTGAAAGGTTCGTGGCGTATTCCGCACGTGTTTTCGTGTTTTTG
The DNA here is from genome assembly GCA_946410375.1 of uncultured Spirochaetaceae bacterium. GTDB lineage: Bacteria > Spirochaetota > Spirochaetia > Sphaerochaetales > Sphaerochaetaceae > CAMKAB01. Next base: position 1,901 of record CAMKAB010000185.1, on the reverse strand, counting down.
AAAAGCAACTGGAAATAGCTGTTCTTGTAATTCGCTTTTTCTTTACATTCGAATAAATTAACCTCAAGCGTCTGGCGGTTTTTTATGGTGTAGACGTTATCTTTTATGTTCAGAAGAGTGAAAATTCCCGAGTGTTTGCTGAAAGATGTTTGTTTCGCATGAAGTCTTTTTCGGAGCGCGAACATCTCGCAAGCCTTGATTTCCGCAGGTTCTTCGGTCAGAAGCTCTTTTGCGATGGTTTTCCCCGTGCCCGAGATATTGCTCTGAGCCTTATCCAAGTCTTTGAGCAAATTGTCCGTGAGCGGTTCATTTGTGAACTCCTTAAGCGTTTCGGCTGCGAAGAAAGCGTATTTTATGTTCTGAGCGGGCTCTATGCCGGTTATGTCGTTAAAGAACCAGCCGCAACTTGTAAACGAGAAAAACACGTTTTTTATGGCGTTGAGAAGTTTGAGAACTTTTGAAATATCTCTTTCGTCAACGGTTATATTCTGCGCTTGTGCGTAAGCGCGGACGAAATCTTCCGGCGAAATTCTTTCGCTCAGCACTTTTCCGTAGGAAATAAGCATTTCTTCCGTGTTAAACGAAGAGCCGAATATTTTTTGAATTTCTTTTTTGTATATTTCACGCGCCTTGATTTCCAGGTTTTTGAATGCTTTTCGGAGCGGGTCTCTCCATTTCTGGTTCCATGACTCGTCTCCGCCTGTGTGGCATCCGCAATCCGTGTACCAGCGTTTAACGCCGTGAGAGCAGGACCACGATGAGCCCAGTCCGTCTTCTCCGAGGTAGAGGGTGGCGATTTCCTCAGGCGGGTTTTCTTCAAGGTATGCGGCGTAATTGGTGAGGTAGAAGTCTTCTCCGTCCGCAACTTTTTTACACAGCGCGGCAAGCGCCATGTCGCCGAACGGTTCGTGATGTCCGTATATTTCTCCATCGGTAGCCCACGAGAGAAGAGCGGGCGGTTCGCCTTTATCGGCTTCAATGCGGTTTTTGTAGGATGTGATGTTCTTGTACAACGCATCCGCATCGCGGAGAAGGTGTCCGAAGCTGATTCCGCTTGCGAAGTCCCCGTTGTAGAAGAACGCCGAGATTGTTCTTTCCTCGCCTTTGAGGATAAAAGGTCTGTTATACGGGGCGGGATGTCCTTCCAGATCTACTCCGTTTATGGCCTTTACCTGCCACGGGCTTAGAATAACGAATTTTATTCCGCATTCCGCAAGCACATCCACCGTTTCTTCATTTATTGCGCATTCGGCGCACCAAAACCCTTCCGGGAAATGACCGAATCGGCGGTAGTAGTCTTCTATTGCCCAGAGAACCTGTATTTTCTTGTTTTCGCGGGATTCAAGGGGAAGAATAGCGTGATTATAAGTTTGGGCGATAATATTGGAGTGACCCCATTTGCGAATGCTTTCCTTATCCGCTTCGATGAGTTTTCGGATAAAGTCGGGGTGTTTTTCGTCCAGCCAGCGGAGAAGGGTGGGACCGAAATTGAACGAAATGTTTTCATAGTTGTTGTATATCGTTTCAATTCTTCCGTCCCAGCTTAAATATCTTGAGTAGGCATTCGGCTCGTAACAGGTTTTAAACACCGCTTCGTTCCAATCGGAATAGGGAGCCGCTGAGCTTTGTATCGGATAAATTCCGGTGAAAGGGTCCTCTCTCGGAGGTTGGTAAAAATGTCCGTGTATAATCAATGCTGTTTTCATAATATTCCCTTATGTGGTGAAAGGACTTCGGACCCTTTGCATGCAAAAGCCGCTTCCTTTTTTTCCGTTTTCGTACACGCAAAACGCTTTTCGCTAGGTGTATTCGTTTGGTTTTGTTTGGTTTTGTCTTTTTCCCGCTCCATGTGCCGTTTTCCGTTGCGGTTAGTTATTCTGCGGCGCACGCCGCCCTATCTG
>CAMKAB010000184.1 GCA_946410375.1 uncultured Spirochaetaceae bacterium | reverse complement strand
GCAGGTGGAAATATCAGTGCCGCTGTTTTTTAAGTTTAAGCCGTTCTCGCCGGAAACGCAGCCTAAATTATGGCTGTCGGCGTTGTTTAAGCCGTTCCTCCCGGTATCGGTGCAAACGGAAAGAACGTATTCATTATTGTTTAAGTAAACCGTTTTGAATGAGTAGTCTAAGGACTGAAGTTCCGTTTCTCCCTTTTGCACGAAACATTTTTCGTATTTTCCGTTCTTCAATACGTCCAAAAGAGATAAACCTCTGCATTTTGCGTAAGATTCTTTTTGAGTCCAGATTACCGTGAAAATAAGCTCTTTTTTGTCTTTCGGTACTGATTGCAAAAAAGCTGCTTCGTCATCAGAAAAAAAACGTTCGGCTATTTTGATTTTCGCCCGAATAACGCTTTCAATATCTACGCCGACTTCCGTGTCAGAAATAGCGCAAGCGGAAAAGACACCGGAATGAGAGAGAGAAAAAGAGAGGTCTGAGTTCTCAAAATATGGTTTTCCGTTTTTATTAACGTTTATTTTTAGCGAATCGGCAGGGATTTTTTTCCCTTTAAGCGCATAACGCAGAAGGAGTCCCGCTCCGAGGGAGAGAGGGCGGCTTTCCGCGTGAGAAATTCGCAGAACTTTCTCTCTCCTGTATTCGGATGCAAGATCCAGCGCAACATTGAAAAGCGCCTTGTCGTACAGAGGTAAAATGTTGCAAAAATAAATATCAGTCATCTGCGTTTCCGCTCGTCCGCGAATCGGTGAAACAATATTGTAAATAAATATCAGTCGTTTACGCCGATTGCGTCAAAACCTCTCGGGGCTTCGTTTCTATTCTCTTTGTTATTCTTTGTAAAGATAAGAATTACGCAAATTGATAGAGCGAGCATAATGCTGGAATATACGGGAAGAGTGTTCCATGCAAGCGTCCGTGTTAAAATAAAACCGAGTAAAATAGGCGTTATGGTTTGAGCGGACATGCTTGCGGCATAGTAATATCCCGTAAATCTTCCGATTTTATCCGAAGAGCAGAGATCCAACACCATAGGATAGGAGGCATTGAACACAAGAGCCATTCCGAAACCTTTAAGTAAGCAAATGCCGTAGAGGAAAGCCGGGAATGCGTGTTCGCCTAATTCGTTCACCGTTGATGACGGACGTATAAAAGACATACATGAGTAAGCTATGAATGCGAAAACAAGTCCCATGAAGATGGTGTTTCGTTTTCCCGCTTTGTCTGCAATGTGTCCGCCTAAGCAGAACCCTATCATGGAACCGGCGCCGTTTGAAATTATAAGGAGCATTGTTTTTGCCGAAGATGATCTGAGATAATAGATTACAAAGTTTCCGAGGTAGGTGTTCAGCGCATTATCTCCCATGAACCACAGAAATTCCGCCGCAAGGATGGCGAAGAGCATGTGCTTGTTCTTTTTTGACATCTTCTCGTTTGATGAAGAAGTTGCTTTTATCTCCGATAATTCTTCTCCGAGAGCAAGCTCGTCAGCAAGCTCTCTCTGGAGTTTGTTTTCTTTTATTGTGAAGAAAAGAATGAGCGTAGAGAAGAAAATCAACGTCGATGCAACAAGGAAAGGAGTTTCAATTACATATAAATGCCTTCCGGTGTCGCGGGAATTGATGTAAGAACTGAGTTTGAAGAGGATTCCCAGAATTGTAGCCGAAGCGCCGCCGACATAGCCCATAATGTTGATAATGCTGTTAGCACGGGTTCTGAGCGGCTTCGGTGTGATATCCGGCATGAGGGATACTGCGGGGTTCCTGTACATCATCATTGATATCAGGACAATAACCATTGCGCTTATCATCAATCCGATATGTCCTTTGTGGAAAAAGTAGGGAATAAGCGGAAAAACGAAAACGGTGATTATGCTGCCCGTGAGGATGTACGGCATTCTTTTCCCGATGGGACTGCGGGTTTTATCGGAAAGACTGCCGAAAACCGGAAGCAGAATGAGAGCGGCGAGGTTGTCGCACGCCATGATTGAGCCCACTATCCATTGAACTCTCAGAATATGGCTGTTTTGTCCCGAGAGAAGAAGTTCCGCGGAAGACTCTCCGTATAAGCGTCTTGAAAAAATATCGGTTAAAAAGGTGGGGCACCAGGAGTCGTATACCTGCCATAAGAGCAGGATTCCGAGAAAAGCGAAACCGATCATCATTGTGCGGTTAATATTGAGCTTTAATGCGGGTCTGCCTGCGTGGTTTCCGTTTGAAGCTGTTTTGTCCGCGGAATTGCCGCTTGCCTGTCGGGTCTCGTTTGAAGCGTTTCCGCTCGCCTCTCTGTTCCTACTTGAAGCGGTCGCGTTCGCTTGCTTCGGAGCTGTTTCGCTCCCGCTTGCGGGATTCCCTTTTTGAGATGCGCCGTTTGCGAAAACCCTGTTTGTCATGTTTGTGTTCACAGGGCTTTTATTTTCGGATATTTCGTTACGTGTGCTGTTAAAGTTTTCAGTAGCCAAGTTCTTCTCCTATGATAATAACAGTAATTCTGTCTTTATTTCGTTGGTATGCGCTGATAACGGCGCTGCAACATATTGATTCTTTGCATAAACCCGCAGGAAGCGTCATAAAGTTACGCGCGTCGCATACATCTTTTATGCAATGACCGTTTTTTTCGCAGTATGTGTTTGAATCAAGCCGGATCGTATTTGCAGGGCATGCGGTTCTTTTCACCCTTACCACGGCATCTGCGAGATTGGGAACGATTTTGTTATATCCCACAAGGACTATTACCCTTTTCGGACCGTAAACGAATGCTGCGGCGCGGTTTCCGGTTCCGTCAACATTATAGAGACAACCTGATTCGGTGATGGCGTTTGTTCCCGTGATAAACGTGTCCGCAAGAAGCCCGGCTCTCTTACGTTCTTCTATTTCTTCTTTAGTAGCGGATTTGTCGTATCTGTCTATGAATGCGTATTGTCCGCTTCTGAGAAGCGGAAGAGCTCCGATTTCGTCAAGTGTGACGGAACCTCCCACGGCAATGCTTTCTCCGTTTACAAGTATCGACTTCAGAAAGGCGAGCGCGGTTTCCTTAGAGGGAACATACAGCGCATTTATGTTGTTTTTCTTTAGATTGTCAATGGTTTTTGAGATTCTCATATTTATGAGTTTTGAAAGATTTGCGTCCATGGCATCTCCGTTTTACATTTATAGTTTTTAGCTTAGTGATTTTCTTTCAAAGCGTTCTGTCATGCTTGCTTCGCACTATAATTCGGATTATACCTTAAGGGGCGGTTATTATAAAGTAATAAATGAAAACATTCGTTTT
>CAMKAB010000183.1 GCA_946410375.1 uncultured Spirochaetaceae bacterium | reverse complement strand
GTTGAACGCATTTCCTGTTGATACATGGATAAAAAAAGTTATGGCGCTCTATTATCCCGGAAAAGATGCGTCTTTCTTCGGCGAATATGCCGGAATAGCCCAGCAGTACCTGTTTTATTATATCAGAGAGAATGCGAGGTAGCTTTGCTGCGCACGCTCAGGTACAATGTTTCCGATTCGGTAAAACAGACAATTATTTCGGAATTATTCTTTCAAAATTTTGTCCTCATATTTATAAGTTGCTTAATGGCGGTAGAAAACAGGTGTGATTTATAATCTTGAATAATATCTTTTTATTGCATAATCGGATGCATAATTGGAGAGATGGAATATTTCTTTTTGGACTTTTACCGGAAAATGCACTATGATCAGATCAGGATACAAAAAAGAATATGCGGAGTTTTTGTATAATCCCGGTATGCGGGTTTTCCGTTTGCTAAAAGCGAAATGCAGGTTTAATTAAAGCGGAATAAGTCGGAGCAGTCGTATTGTACAAAAACCGTTATTGTTTTCAGGAGCTATTATGAATATTACAGTTGCAGGAACCGGATACGTCGGGATGAGTTTAAGCGTTCTTCTTGCTCAAAAGAACAAGGTTACCGCTATTGATATAATAAAAGAGAAGGTTGATAAGATAAATAATAGGATTTCTCCTATTCAGGATACTGAAATAGAGGAGTATCTCAGAACAAAAAAACTTGATCTTTATGCCACGCTTGATGCGGAAGAGGCTTATGGGAATGCTGATATTGTCATTGTAGCTGCGCCCACCAATTACGATCCTAAGCGGGCTTTTTTTGATACAAGCGCCGTAGAAAGCGTGATTGAGAAGGTTCTTTCTTTGAATAAGAATGCAACCATAGTGATAAAATCCACTATTCCGGTGGGATATACCGCGTCTCTAAACGAAAAATACGGGACAGAGAATATTTTATTCAGTCCTGAGTTCTTGCGTGAATCAAAAGCTTTGTATGATAATCTGTATCCGTCGAGAATAATTGTGGGTAGTAAGGATTCCGCCGAACAGAGACAGAGGGCGGAGGTCTTTTCGGGATTGCTGAGGGATGCTGCGCTGAATAGCCCGGAGGTGCTTCTGATGGGTACAACGGAAGCCGAGGCGGTAAAGCTTTTTGCAAATACGTATCTTGCGCTCAGAATTTCATACTTTAATGAACTTGATACGTATGCCGAGATTAAAGGCCTTGATACGGCCAGCATTATAAAAGGCGTGTGTTTGGATCCGAGGGTAGGTGATTTCTATAATAATCCTTCTTTCGGATACGGAGGATATTGTCTTCCGAAGGATACAAAACAGCTTCTGGCGAATTACAAGGACGTTCCGGAAAATTTGATTGAGGCGATAGTTGATTCAAACAGAACTCGTAAGGATTTTATTGCCGATCGTGTTTTGGAAGTTGCAGGGGCTTATGGAAGAGATGATTCGTATTCAAAAGAGAAAGAAAAGGTTGTTACGATAGGAGTATATCGGCTTACGATGAAAACAGGGTCGGATAATTTCCGTTCAAGCAGTATTCAAGGAGTTATGAAGCGGATTAAAGCAAAAGGCGCCCGAGTTATCGTGTATGAGCCGGTTCTGTCCGAGTCGGAAACGTTTTTCGGCTCAGAGATTGTGAATGATCTTGATGAATTTAAAAACCGCTGTGATGCGATTATTGCAAACCGCTATAGTACTGAGCTGGATGACGTTAAGAATAAGGTTTATACCAGGGATCTCTTCAGAAGGGATTAGATTCGGTTTTCAGTTTTAAACCGCGCCTTGGCGCGGTTTTTGTTTTCAGGGGCAATGATTGATCGGGGCAATGACTGATCGGGGCAATGATTGATCGGGACAATGTTTGATCGGGACAATGACTGATCGGGACAATGATTGACTTCGCAAGCGTTGATAAACGTCTGATTTATTCGGAACGAAAACTGTTGTAAACATAGTAAGCGAAGTAAGCATATTTGTTATACGTTTGCTTCTATTTCATCGCTTCCCGTATCTATTTTGTTCAGTTTCTTTTCGATCTGACGGCTTCTGGTTTCCGCGTTTTCTATCTCCCTTGTGGCGGCATTGAGACGCTCTTTTGTTTTTTGCAGGACATCTCCGAATTTATTGAATTCCGTTTTAACGGCGCCGAGCAAGTTCCACACTTTTCCCGTTTCTTTCTGAATTGTAACGGCTCTGAAACCCATTTGCAGGCTGCCCAGGAGAGCGCTGAGTGTGGATGGTCCTGAAACCGTTATTTTCAAGGTGGATTGAAGCGTTTGAACTAAACCCGGTATTCGATTAATTTCAGCATAAAGACTTTCGGAAGGCACAAAGAGAATGGCGAAATCGGTAGTGAAAGGAGACTCTATGTATTTATCCTTTATATCTTTAGCAAATTTTTTAATTTCTGTTTCAAGCTGTTTTCTGAAAGTTTCTATCTTTTCCTTGTCCCCTTCTTCGTAAGCGGAGGTGAGGTAATCCCAGACTGTGGCGGGATACTTCGAATCAATCGGTAAGTAAATGAATTCGCGTTCAGAGTCCTTTGTCGGAATCTTAACGGCAAATTCGACAACTTTTGCAGGTTTAGACGGATTAGGATGCGCGTTTTTTTCATATTGATGAGCGGAAAGAAAATCACTCAGAATAGTTTCCAACTGAATTTCCCCGAATGTTCCGGTGTTTTTAACGTTACTGAGAGCGCGTTTCAATCCGCCTACATCGGAGGCAAGCGCCTGCATTTCACCGAGTCCTTTCTGAACGGCTTCAAGCTGTTTGTTTACAAGTTCAAAAGAACCGGTAAGTCGTTTCTCCAAAGTGCTTTGCAGTTTTTCTTCAACAACGGCGCGCATTTCATTAAGCTTGGATTCATTATTTTCTTGTATGGTTTTCAGGTTCACCGAAATCAGATCCTGCTGACGTATGAGTTCCGCTTTAATGTTCTGCGTGAGAGCGTCCAGTCTTGTGTTGAGTATCGTTATGATTTCACTGAAGTTTTTAATGTTCGTATCGTGGGTATCTTTATTAAGAGAATCAAATTTAGCTGTTATGTTTTCCTGAAATCTGAGTATTGTGCTTGAGTATTCCGTTCTGAAATCTTTAATGCTTTCGTTGAGTTCTCTTCTGTTTCGTTCAAGTTCGCTCTTAAGGCTGTTGTCCAAGGCGGTGCAAAGACTTTGCAGTGTGTTTAGAGATATCTCGATATCGCTTAGTCTCTCCTGTAATGAGCTGATTTTATTTTGTTTTACAATAAAGAGTAACGTGATTAAGAATATAAGAGAAACAACTCCTGT
>CAMKAB010000182.1 GCA_946410375.1 uncultured Spirochaetaceae bacterium | reverse complement strand
CATGAAAGTCTCGGGAAAAACAAATTCCGCCTTATCCGTTTTAGCTATGCTGAAATTACAAAAAGGGCGTTTTTTCAACTCCACGTGAAAAAACGCCATCAAACGACACAACGCATCATATCCGGCATTATGTCTTGTTCCTTTGTACTGTACGCCGGGATTCCCCAGACCGATTACCGTAATCATAAAACTCCGATACCCGCAATCAAGTATAAGCCGTTATCCGGCAATTACACAATCTGGAAATCTGCATGAAGCAGAGTATCTGTCATGATATTTTCCTGCAAATCCTTAAACACGCAGTTGTACTCCGAACCGTCAACGGACACGACACACTTCGCTCCGAGCGGAAGGCGTCTTAAAGCGAGATCAAAATCATGCGCATTTAAAACAATATGGATATTGCTTTCTTTGTTGTACATCTCCGCAGGAAGCAAACCCTGTTTGATAAGACGTCTTGAACCGGCAGAACCGAAATCCTCAGTTCTCTTCTTAGCACTGATAGTTACCATTTTTTTTCTCCTTACTCTCGTTCCCGCAATCCGATATTCCTCAAATTTTTCCGAATAAACATTCGTTCCGCGCGTTTCGCTTCCGAACAAACCGTCCCGGCGCGTTCCGCCGAACCGGAAATCAAAAACCCCGGATTGCGCAAAACTACCATCAATCTTCGCACACTCTAGCAAAAATACGGCGTTAAGTCAATGAAGAATCCGCCGCACCGATGAACCCTCTGAAGCCGCAACCGTAGACCATATGGGATTTGTCCGCCCGCCCGACATACAGGTGAAACACATCGTACGTTCCGGCAGGGACAACGCGTTTAGTCAATGAAGAATCCGTCGCACCAATGAAACCAATTCAGCCGCCGGTCCTTCCAACGGAACACCCGGCCTTCAAATGTAAAACAAATGTAATATTGACCAGACCGAATCGGCTTTTATCATGGAACGGCTTTCATCTTTTATCATAAAACAATCTTCAAAATCATCCGCCCCATCACAAGGCATAAGCAAAACCGAGCTTCAGACTGAAGCCGAATCCGATCTTACCCAAACGGTTGCTCGTTGTCGTGCTGTTTTTCTTTTCCGTGTTCCAGTTAATGAAATACACATCCGGGTTCACCTCTCCGACAAGCAGGAAATGAGGGGTAAACGAATAAGAGCCCGTAGCATGTATTCCTATACCTAAGTTTGAAAATCCGTACTGGATTTTACTGTCGCCCGAACCTTCGCTTCCCAACGAACGCGCGAAAACCAAACTCAAACCCAAACCGGTTTTAAGCGCATCCGAGCGCAACGGAATATTGTAAATCACTCCCGCATGTAATTTGTATCCGTAAACCGAATTCTTATACTTCGTATTCGCATATTTAAAATCGCCCTTTATGCGAAGAGACCCTGTTCCGAAAAAATCCAAATACTCGTTGAGAGGACCTCTCACTCCTGCCGTAAACCCCAGTCCGTTTGAAGCGTTATCCCTGTCTTTGCAAGACTGATGTTCATATCCCGCAGTAAGAGAAAAAGACAAAGCCCCCGCGCAAACAGAGGAAAGAACAATAACGGACAACAATAAAACAAGCGCAAATTTTTTCATCTCATACCCCTAAACATCCTGCAACATGACAAGAAACGTATTTTAAATAATGCACAGCAGATGTTTTTGCATTTCAGATGTCATCTTTCGTTACGATTTTAAAATATTTCGGCCCTGTTTGCAACAGCATACAAGAGCAGAAACGGCAATTACGCAAATATGTTCCGGCGTATAAACATCTCCGATTTAAACGGTTTCCAATATCGCCTTCAATAAAGCGTACGTACGCTCCACCGATGAAATGCTGAGGTGTTCAAAAGGCGTATGAACAGAAAATACATCCGGTCCGAGAGACACAACATCCAGATCCTTTATTTTTTCAGAGAACACTCCGCACTCCAGCCCCGCATGAACCGCTGACACCTTCATTTCCTTACCGTAAACGGAATGGTACGCTTCTTTTACAGAGCGTTGCAACGGCGAATCTTTCCTGAACATCCATCCGGGATATCCGCTGTCTTTATACGAGGAACCTCCGAACCCTTCGGCGATAATCTCAATTTTCCTGCAATACCAATCCAGAACGGACGGCACGCTGCTTCTTACGCAACATGTAAAGAAAAGATTGTTTTTCGCGAGACGCAACACTCCGAGGTTGGAAGACGTCTGCACAACATCCGGCAACTCGGGTATGAACTCAAAAGCACCGTTCGGAACCGCCGCCAGGACTTTCAGAACGGAATCGAGGCTTGAAGACTCGAGAACGTCGCTCGTTTCAAACTCTCCCTCGGAAGCGGTTATGTTAATATTCTCCTCAACTCCGGAAAACTCGTTTTTAAAAGTATCAGTACACGATTTCACTATGTTTTCTATTATACCGAATACGGTAGGATATACTGAAATTCGTACCTCACATTCAGCCGGAATCGCTGTTTCCTTCGTCCCGCCGCGCATGCTCACCAGTCCGAAATCGATCTCCTTATGAAGCGCAAGCAAAAGCCGCGTCATCAGAATATTCGCATTAGCCCTGCCCTTGTCTATCTCAAGTCCGCTGTGTCCGCCGATAAGACCGGACAGTGAAATATTCACAATAATACCGGTTCTCTCTTCCCTCTTAACAGGAAGAGAACAATGGACATCGCTTCCTCCGGTGCATCCGCAAACAAGAAGATTTTCCGATTCATGGTCAAGATTTATCATTCTTTTTCCGTTCAAAAAGGAGGCGTCAAGAGCAGCCGCACCTAGCATTCCCACTTCCTCATCCGTGGTGAACAACGCCTCAATCGGAGGATGGGACAGGGTTTTATCATTTAAAACAGCGAGAATCATCGCAACTCCGATTCCGTCGTCCGCACCGAGAGTGGTTCCGTAAGTCCTGATAAAATCATCGTCCGTAAAGATTCTTATCGGCTCTTTTGTAAAATCAATATTCGCATAGTCTGCCGAGTTCGGAACCATATCAATATGCGCCTGTAAAATCAGCGGTTCGGTGCTTCTGCTGTTTTCGGAGGAACATTTGTAGATTATCACGTTTCCTCTTTCATCCCGCTTGTAATCAAGGGCCCTGTCTTCGGCGAACTTCACAAGATAATCCGCTATCTTATCCGTATGTCCCGAAGGATGCGGCATTCCGCATAAATCATCAAAAAAGGAAAACACATCCTCAGGCTTCAACATTCTGACTTCATTGTTCATATCATTTCCCTCGCAATAGTCTGAACTTCGCATTCAATTTATCGTAAACAGTTTACATTTTAATTACGCAAAAAA
>CAMKAB010000181.1 GCA_946410375.1 uncultured Spirochaetaceae bacterium | reverse complement strand
TGTCTCCCAAATCAGGATTATAAGCCTGACCGGAAATAATAAGAGCATCAGGATCACAATAGCTTCTAATCATTTCGTTCACATCTTCGAATTCGTTGAGGGTAAGATTATCTCCGGCTGTAAGATTCACAAGAACACTCTTCGCACCGTCAATTTTCTCATTCTCAAGAAGAGGATTGTTAATAGCCTGTCTTGCAGCGTCAATCGCTCTGTTCGCACCTTCTCCGAGACCGATACCCATAATAGCGTCTCCGCGTCCTTTCATAACGGTGCGCACATCGGCGAAGTCAATGTTAATCTCGCCCGGTTCGGTGATAAGCTCTGAGATGCCCTGTACGCCCTGACGCAGTACGTCATCAGCCATAAGGAACGCCTGCTTAATCGGCATATTATTTTCAGCCACTTTAAGCAAATATTGGTTAGGTATAAGAATAAGCGTATCAACCTGCTTTCTGAGTCTGTCAATTCCCTGGTTCGCATACTGAAGTTTCTTCGCTCCTTCAAAAGCAAAAGGAGTTGTAACAACAGCCACCGTTAAAATGTTCTCGCTCTTTGCAATCTCCGCAACAACAGGAGCCGCACCGGTACCTGTTCCGCCTCCCATTCCGGCGGTGATAAACACCATATCAGTGCCCTGCAAGAGCTTCTTAATCTCTTCTTTGCTTTCCTCAGCGGCTTTCTGCCCCATCTCAGGTATACCGCCTGCTCCGAGTCCTCCGGTAACCTCTTTACCGATAGGCAAACGCACAGTTGCTTTTGAACGCTGAAGAGCCTGAATATCCGTATTCAAAGCAACAAATTCTACTTTCTTTAACCCGCTGTCAATCATACGGTTAATCGCATTTCCGCCGCCGCCGCCGACGCCGAATACCTTGATATTGGTAGGCGGTGTTGTTTCATCATGAAGAAGATCCTCAATCATTCCGAAATCCATATTATCCTCACCTCTCTGATTCTTTATTGTCTATATTTTATATATAAAAATCCAATCTAAACAGGACGCACTGCTTTTTAACGGCACGCAACCGATTTAAAAGGATTATACTACCGTTTTAAAAAAATTACCAATCTTGTGAAACAGTCCGTTTCTGTTTTTTGAAGCCGACTGAACAGGTTCTCCCTTAACACTTTGATACGCACCTCTCTTCGCCTCACTTTTCAAAAGTCCGAGAATTGTCGTGTACGCCGGACCGATGTACGACCTGTCCAAACCGGTAATCATTTCGGGAAATCCGATTCTTACCTGCATATTCAGCATTTCGGAAACAAGATCCGTTATTCCCGAAAGAAGCGCACCCCCACCGGTGAGGACAACTCCTCCTCCGAACGGCCGTTCCATTACTTTCGGATTCACCCCTGTTATCAGGTAAGCGAAAATCTCCGCCATCTTCGGTTCAATCATTTTTGCAAATTCTTTCCGAGGCATTTTTATTGCGGGAAGTCCGGAAACCTTGGGAATGATAACCTCTTCGGAATCCTTAACATTTGCAACATAACAGCTTCCGTACTGACACTTGAGCTCCTCAACGATCTGACGCGGCTTATTGGTTATCACCGCGATATCGTTCGTAATATCGGAAGATCCCATATTCACAGCACCGACAAACTGAGGGGAGCCGTTATGATAGGCTATCAGATTCGTGCAATCCGAGCCGACATTTATTAAGATCGTTCCCATTTCCTTATCGTCTAACGATAAAACGCTTTCCGCATCGGAGAGAACGGAACTCACAATATGAACATTCTCAATTCCCGCTTTATTTACAATTTTCTTAATGTTTGCACAGTTATTCGCAGACGCGGTAACGATAAGAGCGTTGCTCTCCAAACGATGCCCCGTCATGTTCTCCGGGTCTTTTATTCCCCTTCTGCCGTCCACGGTGAAATCCTGAACAAGCGTGTGAATAATAGAACTGTCCGGTTCAAGATTAAGGGTACGGGCGACCTCCAGCGATTTATAAATATCGGACTTCGTAATCTCCTGCCCTTTTGCGCTTATTCCAGTGACTCCCTCGCTCTGGTAGCTTTTAACGGTATTCCCGCCTATGCCAACGCTACAGGACGCCACCTCGATTCCCGCTTGGAGCTGCGCTTCCTGAATCACGGAGCGAATTGTTTTAAATGTTTGTTCCGCATTTACCACAATCCCGTTATGAACACCTGCGCTTTCTCTCTCGCAAAGACTTTCCACAGTAAGCATTCCGTCTTTTGAGATTGTGCCGACCGCCGCTCTCACCCAGCTTGAACCTATATCTAAACCCATTATGGCCTTTTCCGCCGTCATACCATCACCTGCCGAAAAATGTCCGTAAACCTGAAAACCAAGTACGAAAAAAAGTGCCCGCAAAGAACACTAATTCTTCTTTATCAAGGCTGAGGCATACAGATTATAATTCACTGTTTTTTTTGAAGTGTCGGATTTACTGCCGTTTACAATGATATCTATAGCTTCTAAGAGACGTGCGCCCGTAACAGCTTCTTTCACATCCAAAACAGCATTGACATCCGTTAAATCCATTTCCAACACGCCAAAATCTTCACTACTATTATTATAATATTTAAGGCCTCTTATCAAGGACTTTGCATCCAAAGCCTCGCAAAGGGCGCACATTTGAATAAACCCGTTATCCGCACCCCATTTTCCGATATAATCAGCGTATTTGGAATCAAGAGATAGCTGAGGAAGCCGAGAAAAAAGAATATATGTTTCTTCCGACACCTCCTCCAGTCCGTTCCGAGACGCCATATAGTAATCAACTTTGCTGCCGTCATTCACATAAACTCTTGCGCAATAAGGTGCAAATGTAATACTGACAATGAGTTTTGAAGGATAATACCTCTTTGTTTTCACGCTTTCAACACCTTCAAAACTCTTTAAAACGCTTTCAAGATATGACGTGTTCGCCGTAAAAATATTCAGCCCTTTATACGGAGCGATACACCTGTTAATATCGGCATTCAGTGTTTCCACCGCACCTGAAACATGAACCTCAACGTCCTTAATATTGAAAAAAGACAAGTGGCGCAATGCGAGAAAGAGTCCCGCACCGATAAACACCGCAACACAGAGAATTAAAAGTAGTTTTGCAAACTTCAGATTCATTGTATCTACCTGCTCTTTTTAACATTATTATCTACGTTATAGTCCCGAATCTTTTCTCGTTATACGCATCCGCTATTTCCGAAAAACACAGCGCATTTTGAAAAACCATTCAGTTTCCTAAAAAATCTATCGCTCTCCGAAAAAGCCGTTTGCCCTCCGAAGGATCCATCGCTTTCCGAAGAATCCATCGCTTTCCGAAGATCCATCGTT
>CAMKAB010000180.1 GCA_946410375.1 uncultured Spirochaetaceae bacterium | reverse complement strand
TGTACCTGTAGTACTATCCCTCGCTTGCGACTTCACATATGTCGGATAAAAATCCCTTATTTAATTTACGCGGACGTCTCTCTCGTCATTGCGCTTTTATCGTTCAAACAGCACAAACAACACAAACAGCACAAACTACCGTTATGTCTGAATCATGCATTAAAAATATCTTTTATTTACTTTTCGAATACTTGATTGTGATTTTTTTCGTTCTTTACCATCTTATTTTTCTGACGCTATTTTAATCTTTCTACTTAAAACCCTGGCTATTGCCAAAAATTGAAATGAGTTATATTGTAGACTAACATGTTCAGATATTTTCATACTATGTACGTATATTATTTTGATCATCCTTCTCCACGAAGCCTGCTATAGGCAGGCATTTAGAGCGCCGTAGTCAGAATTGCGGGTGTTTTGTTTATTTTATGTTAAACATCGATAACTCCGCTCATCAACGGTGCGATTTCTCATTATATTTTTTTTAAGGAAAGTCCGATTATGATTATTTTTGCTTTTGTTTTGTATTTTGCGCTTATGCTCGGCATAGGTTTTTATTTTATGTTCCGTGATAAGAACAGCGGAGAAAAAGAGTATTTCCTCGGCGGAAGAAAAATGGGGCCGTGGGTAACAGCATTAAGTGCACAGGCTTCTGATATGAGTGCATGGCTTCTTATGGGGCTTCCCGGCTCGATTCTTGCATTCGGCTTCGGTCAGGCGTGGATCGGGATAGGATTAACGCTCGGTACTATTGCAAACTGGCTGTTGGTGGCAGAGCGACTCAGAAAATTTTCCAATGCGGCTAACGATTCAATAACGATTCCGCAGTATCTTTCAAACAGGTTCCTCTCAAAGAATTATGCATTGAGTATTGTTTGCGCCGTGGTGTTTCTGATAAGCTTTACTATCTATGTAGCATCAGGTTTCGTGGCGGGCGCCAGCGTATTCACCGCTCTTGTTCCGTCGTTAAGCACCGGAAAGGCGATGCTTATTTTCTCTTCAATCCTTATTTTGTACACGTTTATGGGCGGATTTTCCGCTGTGTCATGGACGGATTTCTTTCAGGGCACGCTAATGCTTATTGCCATTCTCGCAATACCTATAGTGGTTGTGAGTACGGAAAATCTTGATTTTGCATCCCTGAAAAACGTGTATGAGTATAAGGGAACAGTGTACCGGTTTGTTCCGTCGTTTTTCAATGCGAGCGTAAAGGATATTCTTTCGGGGTTGGGCTGGGGGCTCGGATACTTCGGAATGCCTCATATTCTTGTAAGGTTCATGTCAATTAACAAGCCGTCCGATGTGAAAAAGGCTTCTATTGTGGCTATTGTCTGGGTAATCCTTGCGTTGGCGGCTGCTATTGTAATCGCTGTAATCGGAAGAGTTTTGATGGCGGAGGAGCTTTTAACATCCGGTAATCAGAAAATGGTGTTTATCGCACTTGCGAAGAGATATTTTGCTCCGTTCATTTGCGGAATTTTGCTTTCCGCGATAATCGCCGCTTCAATGAGCACAGCGGACAGTCAGCTTCTTGTTGCGTCTTCCGCGTTTACAAGCGATATTTATAAACCTCTCATAAAAAAGAATGCTTCAGAAAAGGAGACTCTTTGGATTGGAAGGATGGTGGTTCTTTTGATCTCTGTAGTGGCGTATTTTATTGCTTCCAGTAAGGCGGAGGGAGCGCAGGCGATTATGAATCTTGTTGAAAACGCATGGGGCATTTTCGGTGCTGCGTTCGGTCCTGTGATTTTGCTTTCTCTGTATTGGAAGAGATTGACGTATCATGGAGCGGTTTTCGGTATTGTTACCGGTGCGCTGGTTGATATTCTGTGGTTCTCATTCTTGTCCGGTACCGGAATTTATGAGATTGTTCCGGGCTTTATTTGTTCTTTTATTGTTACGGTGATTGTGTCTTTGGCAGATAAGAAGCCGTCAAAAGAAGTTATTGACCTCTTTAATAAAGCCGTCGATAAAGCTTATAATGATTAAGACAAAAGAAAAATTTCAACGAGAGACTGAAATGGATAGCAAAGAATCAAGAAATAATTCGGAATTAAGCAATGACGAAGAAGTGAAGAGCCGGGCTCCTGTTCGGAATAGGGTTTTTACGATACCTAATATTCTGAGTATTGTTCGGCTGATTATTGCACCATTCATTTTTTACACATACGTCTGTTTGGGTTTGTATAAAGTATCTGCGATACTCGTTATTGTCTCAGGACTTACAGATGCGGCAGACGGTTATATAGCAAGGAATTACAATCAGATAAGCGATGTCGGAAAAGTTTTGGATCCGATTGCGGACAAGGTGACGCAGGTTATAATGTTCGCCTGTCTTATCACAAGATATAAGCTCATGAAAGTGCTTACCGTTGTTTTGATTGTAAAAGAGCTTGTGCAGGCGATTTTTGTTTTCTTTGCCTTTAAGAAAATTAACAGGGTGGAAGGCAGCAAGTGGTTCGGGAAAATCAGCACGATTATTTTGTACATCGTTTGCATATCTCTTATGATATTCCCGAATATGCCGGTCGGTCTTGCGAACTCTTTGATGTATTTGTGTCTTGTTATGATTTCAATAGCCTTTTTGGGTTATTTGAAGGAGTCTCTCGGGTTTATTTTTTCGTCTCGTAAAGCGTAGAAAAAGCTCTTTAGCGGGTTCGTTGTTGCGAATGGCGACGTGAGCAAGGCAGGTTTTGCGCGTCTGACTTGCGGCGGCGAAGGTGTGCTCTGTACCCGGAACTTCCGCAGGGTCCGTTATTTTCGTTTTGCGGCGCGAAATATGCTTAGTGTGGAAATCGTGTTTCCTGTATATTAAGTATATTAACATTCCGGGTAGCAGTATAAGATGCTTCTGTAAGTCGCATATCTTTACCGGTTAAAAGTTACCGGTTTTTTGTTCTATTTTTTTATTGTAAACAGTTATTTTCATAAGTCCGCTTTATGATTCCGCCCGGTCCCCCGGTTTGTCTCACGGGCGGTTCTACGATCTGTCCCCGGGTGATCCCACGCCCGGTCCCCCGGTTTGTCCCCGGCTTCTTCCCGGGCTGTCACGCACAGAAAACCTTTTCATGCCTTTTATTGTTGCCGGTTTTAGTCTTACGGTATTGTTGTTTTCGTTTTCGTAAACACTGGTTTTGTATCGGAGCCGGTTGTAATCTCATGTCTCTTTGTATCGATGTTCGTGGAGTTGTATCGCTGTTTGCAAAGAATATTGTTACGTTTTTCTTATCCTGTCCCGTAAAACGCAGCGCGGCTTTTTTCATTGACTTATGATAATTATTACAAAATAATGATAAATAAGTGTAAATTTCTGATGAGACCCATT
>CAMKAB010000179.1 GCA_946410375.1 uncultured Spirochaetaceae bacterium | reverse complement strand
GTGGAACGCTCCTACAACCTTCAGCGTGGCCTGAGTTACCGGCTCTTCAAAGTTTCCGCCCGCAGGGGACACCGTGCCTCCTACGGTTACGCTGGAAACCCGTCCGTCCCTGAGACGCACTTTTCCGGCTCTCTCATAGAATGCCGCAATATATGATTCAAGATAAGCAGGGAACGCTTCTTCTCCCGGAATTTCTTCCAATCTTCCGCTCATCTCTCTCATCGCCTGAGCCCAGCGCGATGTCGAGTCCGCCAAAAGAAGAACGTCCAATCCCATCTGTCTGTAATATTCAGCCATCGTGATAGCGGTATAAACGGAAGCTTCTCTTGCCGCTACCGGCATTGAGGACGTGTTGCAGATAATAATGGTTCGCTCCATAAGGCTGCGTCCCGTTTTCGGGTCCGTAAGTTCAGGGAACTCCTTCAGCACTTCGACAACTTCGCCCGCACGTTCTCCGCACGCCGCAACTATTACGATATCCACTTCCGCGTTCTTCGCTTCCATGTGCTGGAGAACGGTTTTTCCCGCTCCGAAAGGTCCCGGAACGCAGAAAGTTCCGCCCTTAGCCACAGGAAGGAAGGTATCTATGCATCTGATTTTGGTAATCAGAGTTTCATCCGGGCGGAGACGCTCCTTATAGCACTTTATCGCCTTTTTCACCGGCCATGAGAAAACCATGCTCAATTCTTTCTTTTCGTGCTTTGAGTTCTCTATAACGGCTACGGTCGCCCTCACGTTATATGTTCCTTTTTTTACAATCTTCTTAACCGTCCAATCATCATCGGGAAGGTTGAAAGGAACCATGATCTGATGTTCAAAAAGCCCTTCCGGGACGAATCCCACCGGATCGGCAGGCTTCACCTTGTCTCCTTCCTTTACCAGCGGAGTAAACTCCCAATCCTTATTCGGAATAGGGTCCAGGTACACTCCTTTTTGAAGGAAGAACCCGCATTTTTCCGCAAGATCGGGAAGCGGATTCTGCAAACCGTCAAAAACCTGAGTAAGCAGTCCGGGACCGAGTTCCACGCTCAAAAGCTCTCCCGTGAACTCAACCTCGTCTCCGACCTTGATTCCATTCGTCATTTCGTAGATCTGCATGCTGGCGCTCTCTCCGTTGATTCGGATTACCTCGCCTTTCAGCTTATCGCTTCCGACATGTATATAACCCACTTCATTTTTGATAATGGAACCGGAAAAACTTACGGTTACCATATTACCGTTTACACCGGTGACTTTTCCTTTTTTTGTTTCCATTTCGTATATCTCCAAACTATTTAATTCACTTTAATTCACTGTAATTATCTCATAAGGGGAGTCTTCGTATTTCCTTCCCACTGCTGCACATCATGCCTTGCCGGGCGCAAATCCCGCGCCTGCGCATTCGCCCGCTTTCTACACCCGCTTGCCCTTGCATTCGCCCGCTTTCAGCACTCGCTTGCCTACAAACAAAACCGCATCAACAAGAGGTCGCGAAACGACCTGCCCGCGTATTCGCCTGCTTTCTTCGCCCGCTTGTCTACGCAAAACGCGCCAACAAGAAACCTCGAAACGACCTGCCTGCGCATTCGCCCGCTTTCTACACCCGCTTGCCTACGCAAAACGCGTCAACAAGAAGCCTCGAAACGTTCACGGCAAGCCCTTCGCATTCCCTTTCCCCCGCTGCACATCATGCCTTACCGGGCGCAAATTCCGCGCCTGCGCATCATGCCTTGCCGGGCGCAAATTCCGCACAGGTTCTCCGCCGGTTGAAGACCCGCTTTTTAACAGCTACTTCGCGTTTATTTCCTTCTGTATGCCCTCAAACAAACGCATAAATTCTTCTCGTCCCGCTTTCTGAGTGAACACGGTCTGTCTTTCAAGCAATTTCAGCTTTATCGCATATCCGTACAGAACATAATCATCAAACGAGTGCATACCGGTAAGACTATCAAGATAATCAAACTCCGCTTGCAGCAAAATTTTTTCCGCTTCAAGAGGGTTCTTCGCGGCAAACGCCTCTGAAGCGATCTTGTCTATGTAAAAATCATGGTCCGCATTTTGCGTATCCGTCTTTCCCAGTCTTTTTCTCCGTTCTGAATTAACGGCTTTCTGAAGCTTATTGTAAAAAGAACCCCATTTTTTCAGGAACGCGCCGTTTTCCGAATGCAATGTGAGATTTTCCATATCTGAAAGCACTTTTTTACTCACCGTGTTCTTGCACATACCCACAAAATCATCGTAAGAAAAAGGCATTCCCGAATCAGCGGAAAGAGTAGGCAAACTTGAAACCAAATAATAATAGTCAGCCAATCCGCGCCTCCGTCACACCGTAATATTTCCGAAGAACGGAGCGAGAATTTCCGCTATTTCTTCATCGGAACAATCAAAGAAGCCTGAGCCGTCCTTCTGAGCGATTCTAAATCCCGCGTCAATGTCCTTAACCGGCTTGATTTCAAGTCCTTTCTTAATTTCCTGCGCAAGAGACGCCTTCACGCTTTCCTTTACGTCTTTCAGCTCAACGGTAAGCCTGGAAACGTCTTCATCAGCCACTGCCGCTTTAATGAGTTTTCCGAGATAATCCTCGTTCAGCGTTTTCTTGATATCCGCTGCAAGTATTTTCTTAAATTCCTTTTCAAGTTCCGCTTTAAAAGAGATAAGCGCATCACGCTTTGCCTGTTCCGCAGTAAGAGCAGCGCTTTGCTTTAAAATATTTATTTCTTTTGTGGCATTTTCTACGGTTTTAGCTGCTTCTTCTTTTGCATTACCAATTATAACCGCCGCTTTTTCTTCTGCTTCCTTTACAATTCTGTCGTGCTCCTTCCGAGCCGCCTCTATCCCTTCTTTCTTGATTGAAGAAACCAAATCGCCAATTTGTAATTCCATAAACTACCACCTAAATTGAAATTTTTGTAATTATACAATAGAAAACTTTATCATACAAATTCTTTTTAAACAATAGATGAAACATTATCCATAATTAAGTATTTTTAAACTGTAAAATAACTTTCCTATTGCGCCTATTGCGGTTTTTCTTCGTTTTTTTAAATAATTTCATAAACCTCACTGCTACACATAAATCACACAATTGCGCTGATTCCCGCTGTCAGAACAGACAACAATCAAAAAAAGGGCGCGGCAAAGCCTCGCCCAAGATACTTTATTTTAAAAATTACAGGGCAATTTCGGAAATTCTACGGACAGGACAAATCTTATGTTCTAAACTTTCCATTGCCATTCCCTTAAATCCATTTTCAAAATCAATATAACATGCCTTATCTTGTCCGGTTTCATGTATATATATAATATAGTAAACACATTAAAGAGAACCGCTTTTTTACTACGCATGCAGAAGCAGTATCGAGCAA
>CAMKAB010000178.1 GCA_946410375.1 uncultured Spirochaetaceae bacterium | reverse complement strand
AGCTTTGCTTCTAATCTATAAATTTTTTCAAAGAACAATCCTTTTAACCTTGCCTGTCAAGGCAAGGTTAAATGAAGTGTAGCTTCATTTAAAAATCACCTTATTAAATAATAAGACAACATAAATAAATATAAGTGTAAAAATACCAGTACGCGAAATAGAATCTTTCCAGCATTCATATTCACTTCCCTAAAAACCTCCCTAAAATCGCTTAGACCTTATACAAAGATCCGTAATGAGTAAAATCGTTTATCCACTCTTTCAGGTTATACCGTTTGTCGTTTGGCAGGTGCAAAATCAGATCATCATAATAAAACATCATCTCGTTTTAAAAGGAATAGAAAACATATACACGCTTAAAATCCGGCAGTTGTCCATGTGCTGTTTTTATACTAAACTTCAAAGTAAATGCAGCTACAAACCCTGCCTTGAGAATGAATTTTGATTGATAAAGGGCTCTGCAAAGCGAATCGTCAACAAAAATCATTTTCATTCTCATGGCAGCCGTTTCCATAACAAAAAGGAAGTTATATGACAAAGACTACACACAAATTCAGTTTAAGATTTTTCGGACTTGTTTTGTTCTTCACTTTTGCGCTTCTCTTCGGAGAATTCGCACATCCTGAACGCGTTTTTGCATCAGGCGTTTTCTATGAAGCAAGCAGTAAACAGAATAAATCCGGCTCAAAAAGCAATTCAGGGAAATCAAATTCTTCAAACAACACCGCAAATTCAAACAAATCAAACCAATCAGGCAGTTACTCAAACTCCGGTAAAACCGGCAGCAACAATTCGGGAAACTCAAATAAATCAAAGGGGTCCGGCAATACAGGCTATTCCGATAATTCATATAATTCGAAAAAGTCAAATTACAACAACCCTGCCGCCTCCGCTGAAAACACAAAATACTCCCAAAAAGACAATCTCATCCCGGATAAAAGCCTAGACTTGGAGGAACTCGCAATTCCGAGACTTACAAAAGAAGACATCATCATAAAACACACCGGATTTACCATTTCCTACAATGAAGACCACGAACAGGCTAACTGGGTGGCTTATGTTCTCACGAAAGACGAAGCCTCCAGTTATTACGCACAAAGAAACGAAAATTTCAGGGAAGATGAGGCCGTTCCCACAGGCAGCGCAACTCTTGACGATTACAGAAGAAGCGGATACGACAGAGGGCATCTGGCACCTGCGGCGGATTTCAGATGGTCAACCGAATCAATGGAAGACACATTCCTTCTTTCGAATATGAGTCCGCAGGATCACGAGTTCAACAAAGGTATTTGGAACAACTTGGAAATGGAAGTCCGCAGATATGCCAAGCGTTTCAGAACGATTTGCGTCGTAACCGGTCCTGTTTTAACAGACGGTCCTTATAAAACAATAGGCCAAAACAGAGTCAGCGTTCCGAAATACTACTACAAGGTAATTCTTGACTACAGCGAACCGGAGCTTAAAGCAATCGGATTTATAATCCCAAACGAAGGATCCGAACGTGATATTTACGAATTTGCCTGCTCGGTAGACGATGTTGAAAAAGCAACCGGAATAGATTTCTTCCATCTTTTAGACAATAAATCTGAAAAAGAACTTGAGGGTTCATTTGACGTAAACAAGTGGAAGTGATATAGTAAAACTGTTCTGCAGGAAGTTATCGGTTCTAACGGCTCTCTGCGGAATATGCGGTGTTAGCACATCGGTAGTGCACGAGCTTCCCAAGCTTGTGAGGCGGGTTCGACTCCCGTACACCGCTTTTTTATTTTCCCTTAACACTAAAGCCTCCCGATTTTCGGAGCGGTTTCGTTACGAACAGAATTTCAAACTACATCCCGGGCGACAAAAGATTACAGGTACGACGAGTATAAAGCGCACATAAGTCCCGTGCACACCATCATTCTTTTCCGACAAAAATTGCGGAAAAAACGAAATTTCTGATTAAAACTATCAAAACAAAAGAAAAAAAGCAAAAAGAACAGACGAAATGTGCTCACTGCTCAGGATTTTTCAATCGTATATAAAACAGGAAGAAAAACACGCGAAAACAATCAAAAAAAGCACATCGCATTTCGCATTTTCAAAATCGTATAAAAAAAAAGCAAAAAGAACAGACGAAAAGCGGTCCGAATAAAATCGCACATTTTCGGGATTGCGTCGGAAGCAACGGGAATAATACAAAAAAAGCAGCCCCCTGATCATAACACTCACAATCAAGGGGCAAAGACACGCCAAAAAAGCGTTACACTACGCTTGTTACACTACGCTAATATCAAGACTGATTGAAAGCGGCTCCAAAATCTTCCGAACCTTTTCCTCGTCCTTAGTTTCAAGTTTAAAAGTCAGAACCTTTGTCTCTTCGGAAATTCCGTCCATCGTTCCCAAGGAAAGAATGTTAATACCGGCTTTTGTAAACTCTTCCGACACGGTGGCCATAGTTCCGACTCTGTCGTCCACAAGAGCCTCCACCCGCACTCCCGAGTGTTTTGCTCCTAAAAGCTCAAGTAAAATTTTAAAAAGATCGCTCTTTGACACAATTCCAGAGAGAAAATTTCCGTCCATAACCGGCAAACAGGAGAGATCGTTTTCAACCATCAACCGCACCGCCTCCTCTATTGTCGTCTCCTTTGTGATAGTTACCGGATTTTTGCTCATAATATCCTTAACTTTAAGCTTTGTAAGAAGATAATTAGCTTCAAAAGTACTTAAAGTAGACGCCGGAGACGGAGCCGCCAAAAGTATATCCTTCTCGGATATTACGCCTACAAGATGACGTCTGTCATCCAAAACAGGCAATCTGTGCACCCTGTCTTCCTTCATCTTTGCTTTTGCATCCGCAATGCTCATATCAGGATACGCAGTACCCGGGTTTTTCTTCATTCTATTACCGATAATCATGACAAAACCTCCAAATTAAACTATCGTCTTTCGGAATCCTTCAAAATGCGATGAAAAACGCTTCCGAAGCTCCCTCTTCTCTTCAGAAAACCACTGACTAAATAGTACCACAAATTACAAGGCTGTCAAAGCAATATTACGATTCATCTGTCCGTTACTTTAGAGAATAAACAAAGTATGGCTGAGGTCTGTCTGAGAACCGAAGTCGATTAAAAGAAACATGTTTTGAAAGTAAAACACGTCCGCAGCACAAGAGCGACACCGCTTTCAAACTAAATCTGAAAGTAAAACACGTCCGCAGCGCAAGAGCGACACCGCTTTCAAACTAAATCTGAAAGTAAAACACGTCCGCAGCGCAAGAGCGACACCGCTTTCAAACTAAATCTGAAAGTAAAACCCGTCCGCAGCGCAAGAGCAACACGCCTTTCAAACAGATTCGAAAAACAA
>CAMKAB010000177.1 GCA_946410375.1 uncultured Spirochaetaceae bacterium | reverse complement strand
AAGATTCAGGAAACGCGGGCGATGCGGCCGGGGTGCACCTGCGTAGCGGAAGAATTAACGCAAAGATCTAAGCCATCGCGGGCGATACGTTCGGTTTTACCCGCATACCGGATGCATTAGCGTAAAGCTGTCAGCATCGCAGGCGATGCGATGTTGAAGTATCTGATTTGAAAGCTATAGCGTATTTCAGGTTCTGAGGACCGGAATCAATTGCAATTTGCCAGGGAAAAAGCGTTAATGAATTTTATCTTTCTTTACAATTGTCTCTACTTTATAATATAGTTTACAATGTAACGAAAGAATTAAGAAACAGGATAAGCGAATTACGAAAGTTTAGCAGATTTGCGAGGGGTTTAATATGGAAATAAAAAACAAAAAGGTTACCAAGTGGGTGTATTTTTTTGGTAACGGAGTAGCGGAAGGCACCGCCGGGATGAAAGATATTTTAGGCGGAAAAGGTGCGAACTTAGCGGAAATGACAAGTATCGGACTTCCTGTGCCTGCCGGTTTTACAATCAGCACGGAGGCGTGCGATTATTTTTCAAAGAATAACGGCGAGTATCCTGAGGGAATGAAAGATGAAGTTCTCTTGAATCTCAAACAGCTTGAGCAGACTATGGATGCGAAGTTGGGCGATGCCGAAAAACCGCTCCTTGTATCCGTCAGAAGCGGTGCGGCTCAGTCAATGCCTGGTATGATGGATACCGTTTTGAATTTGGGCTTAACTCCGGACACCGTTGAAGCGATGGCGAAGAGAACGAACAACAAGCGCTTCGCTTGGGACAGCTACAGACGCTTTATTCAGATGTTCGGAGATGTTGTAATGGGTGTGCCTCATGAAAAGTTTGAGGAAGCTCTTCAGGACGTTAAGGATGAAGAAGGACTTACATGGGATTACGAGCTTACCGCTGAGCATCTCGAAGGCCTTGTGAAGCGTTACAAGAGAATCTATAAGCGCCATACCGGAGAAGACTTCCCAACTGATCCGTACGACCAGCTTTTCAAGGCGATTAATGCGGTTTTCCGCTCTTGGAACAACGACAGAGCAATCAAGTATCGCCGCATGAATGACATAAGAGGGCTTCTTGGCACCGCCGTAAACGTGCAGAGCATGGTGTTCGGCAATATGGGCGAGACATCCGGTACCGGAGTTGCTTTCACAAGAGACCCTTCCACCGGAGATAACCACTTCTATGGCGAGTATCTTATGAATGCTCAGGGCGAGGACGTTGTGGCGGGTATCAGAACTCCTCAGCCTATCGGTACGCTTGAACAGGTGAATCCGAGTGCTTACAAGCAGCTTTGCGACATCAGAGAAACACTTGAAAAGCACTACCACGACATGCAGGATATGGAATTTACCATTCAGGAAGGCAAGCTTTACATGCTCCAGACCCGTTCCGGTAAGAGAACCATTTTCAGCTGGCTCCGCAGCCAGGTTGAAATGGTGGAAGAGGGTTTGATAGACAAGCGCACAGCAGTCTCCCGTGTTCCGGCATCCGAGTTTAACAAGTTGTTCGCTCCTATTTTGGACGCGGAAGAAATAAAGAAGAGCGGAGTTAAGCCTCTTACCACCGGTCTTAACGCATCTCCGGGCGGAGCTTGCGGACAGATTGTGTTTAATGCGAAGGACGCCGAGAAATGGGCGGAAGAGGGAAGAGACGTGATTTTGGTTCGTCTTGAAACTTCTCCTGAAGATATCGGCGGAATGGCTGTGTCAAAGGGAATTTTGACCTGCCGCGGAGGTATGACCAGCCACGCCGCAGTTGTGGCTCGCGGAATGGGCTGCCCTTGCGTATCGGGCGCCGGCGCTATTATTGTCCATTCAAATAAGAAATACATCGAGTGCGACGGAGTAACCCTGAAAGAGGGCGATTATATCTCCATTGACGGATTTACGGGCGCGGTGTACGGACAGAAGATTGAAGTGAAGCCTTCCGAGATTGTTCAGGTCCTGAACGGCACGATGAAAGCTGAAGATTCTCCTGTGTTCCGTAATTATCAGAAATTTATGAGCTATGTTGATGATATTAAGACGATGGGTGTGCGAACGAATGCGGATACTCCTCAGGATACTCACATGGCTGTTATGCTCGGAGCGGAGGGTATAGGTCTTTGCAGAACCGAGCACATGTTCTTCGGCGGTACGCGTATTTTGAGCATGCGCAGAATGATTTTGGCGAATAACACCATAGAGAGAGAAAAGGCTCTGTCTGAAATTCTTCCGATGCAGAGAGACGATTTTGAGAAGATGTTCACCGAACTGAACGGACTTCCTGCCACAATCCGCCTCCTGGATCCTCCTCTTCATGAGTTCCTGCCTAACGACAGCACCACAAGACACGATCTTTCTTTGAAACTCGGCATACCTGTGGATGAGATTTCGAAGAAGTGTTCGGAGCTTCATGAGTTTAATCCTATGCTCGGTTTCCGCGGGTGCAGACTTGCCATTATTTATCCTGAAATTTTGAGGATGCAGGTGCGTGCGATAATTGAAGCGGCTATCAATGTGCAGAACAAGGGCATTAAGGTTATGCCTGAGATTATGATTCCGCTTGTGGGCACTTACAAAGAATTTAATTTCTGTAAAGAGCACGCCGAAGAGGTTATCAAGGCTATCTTTGAAGAAAAGGGCGCCACGGTGCCGTATGAAATCGGAACGATGATTGAGGTGCCTCGCGCAGCGATTACAGCCGATGAGATTGCAAAGTCCGCCGAGTTCTTCAGCTTCGGCACAAACGACCTTACGCAGATGACCTGCGGATTCTCAAGAGACGACGCCGCATCATTCTTAGGGCATTATGTGAACGATACGGACAAGCAGTTCTACGAGTACGATCCGTTCGCCACGATCGACGTGGACGGAGTCGGAAAACTTTTGGCTATGGCTGCAAAGCTCGGAAGAAGCACGAATCCTAAGATAAGGCTTGGTATTTGCGGTGAGCACGGCGGGGATCCTAAAACTATTGCGTTCTGCCAGCAGGTAGGACTCAACTACGTTTCATGTTCTCCTTACAGGGTGCCTATCGCACGTCTTGCAGCCGCGCAGGCAACGATTAACGCTTGAAAAATGCGATTCTGAAAAATATAAGTCTCCGGTCCGGTTTCGGATCGGAGATTTTTTTGTACCTTTGAAATCTCGAAGGATTTCATGAGACAAAGCGTGAGGATTTATCATCCGGTTGAACAGCTCAGCGACAGATAGGTAGAAGATGTTTATCGGGTTATGAAGATGAAAACAGATGAAGAGTTTTAAAAACTGAATATCAATCGAATGCCCGCATTGCAGATTGCATCTGCTTTGCGGGTCTTTTTTCATTGACATATGCGGAGACCGTACATAATAAAGGCGGATA
>CAMKAB010000176.1 GCA_946410375.1 uncultured Spirochaetaceae bacterium | reverse complement strand
GATTTGCAGTGTGTGGAAAACGATACTTGTGGAATTAAAAGGATAATAAAATGAATGAAGACGGGAAAAACGGGATTGAATACCTGATTAAATCGGTGAGAGTGGTGGACGGAAATATTTTAAATCCCCACTGGAAAGGGAAAATTCAGCTGGTTGTAACGGATAAGGGCGAGTATATAGACAATATGCCGGGAGAACAATTCGGAAATTTTGAGAAGGCAAAACCGGGGTATGATTGGGAAAAACGCATTGGTGAAAAGGTCGCAGATGCGGTAATTTTCAAATCCGCGGGGTATTTATGGATAAATTATCAGGGAGACGATAATAATTAGCGGATTTCGCCGGAAGAACGGTCGGGAAAGGGAGGTTTTAATTAACTTCATTTTAATTTGCCTAAAACGGAATTTATGGTTACTTTTGTAAGCAGAGGTTATATATGCAAAATAAACAGTTTAAAACAGAGGTTTCCGACCTTTTGCACTTAATTATTCATTCTCTTTATTCGCATAAGGAGATTTTTTTGAGAGAACTTATTTCAAACGCTTCGGACGCGCTTGATAAGTTAAAGTATAAGCGTCTTACAAGTTCCGGTGCGCCCGGAGAATCGGGGAATGAGGGTTCTTCAAACAGGGCGGCAAACGGCTCGGACGAGCTTAAAATCAATATTTCATACACCGAGGGTTCTACCGAACAGGGAAAGGAAACGCCGTACGTTCTTACTATTTCCGATAACGGAATCGGCATGACGGAATCGGAGCTTGAAGAAAATCTCGGAACGATTGCCCATAGCGGTACGAAAGCGTTTCTTTCGGGGCTTACGGCGGAACAGAAGCAGGACAGCAACCTTATCGGTCAGTTCGGAGTCGGGTTCTATTCCGTGTTCATGGTGTCCGATAAAGTTGAAGTCGTTTCCCGCGCTTTCGGCAGCGACAAGGCGTATAAGTGGACAAGCGAAGGCAAAGACAGCTACTCCATAGAGGAGGCCGCCAAAGACAGCACCGGAACGGATATCATCATTTATCTGAACAACGATAACACGTCTTTTGCTTCCCGGTGGCGGATTGAGGATTTAGTTAAGCAGTACAGTAATCATATCGCTTATCCGATTTACCTTTCGTATGACGAAAACAAGTACGATGATAAGTATAATATTACGGGAAAAGAACATAAAACCGAGCAGATTAACTCGGCGCAGGCGCTTTGGACGCGCTCGAAGAGCAGCCTGAAGGAAGAGGATTACAACGAATTTTATAAAAACTCATATGGCGAGACTGAAAATCCTCTTTTCTATTTACATACGAAGGCAGAGGGAGCTACGGAATACACAACTCTTTTCTTTGTTCCTGCGAAAGCTCCGTTCGATATGTATCATTCCGATTACAAGAGCGGTGTAAAGCTTTATGTTAAAAGGGTTTATATTACCGACGACGACAAGGAGCTTCTTCCTGTGTATCTGCGTTTTGTTCGCGGGGTGATAGATAGCGAAGATCTTCCGCTTAACGTAAGCAGGGAGATTTTGCAGCAAAACAGGGTGATGAGCAATATCAGAAACGCTTCTGTTAAAAAGCTTCTCGGCGAGTTTAAGCGGATTTCCGAACAAAATCCCGAGTTGTATACGAAGTTTGTTGCCGAATATAACCGTCCGTTGAAAGAGGGATTGTATCAGGATTATGCCAACAGAGATGAATTGCTGGAGCTTGTGCGTTTTAACAGTACAGGCGTTGAGGGGTATACAAGCCTTAAAGCATATAAAGAAAGGATGAAGGCGGATCAGAAGTATATTTACTATATCACCGGCGGTACGCTTGATATTTTGAAAAACTCTCCGCTTCTTGCCGCATACAAAGAGAAAGGGATTGAAGTTCTCCTCATGACGGATGATATTGACGAGTTCGTTGCGGGCAGTATCGGCAAATACAAGGATGTTGAACTAAAGGCTGTGAACCGCTCAGATGCCATAGATGACCTTATGACTGATGATGAAAAGAAGCAGGCGAAGGAAGAGAGTGCGGATATTGTGAAAAAGTTCAAGGATGCTCTCGGAGATAAGGTGAAGGACGTGCGCACGTCCGGCAGATTGAAGGATACGTCAGCGGTGATTATTGCTGATGCTAACGATCCTACAATGCAGATGCAGCAGCTCTTTAAGGCAATGGGGCAGACAGGAATGGAGGTGAAGCCGATTCTTGAAATAAATCCCGAAGATGCGTTTATTAAGCGGATTGCCGATAGCTCCGACGAGGTTTTTGTTAAGGACGGGGCGGAAGTCGTGTTGAACAGCGCGCTTTTGGCTCAGGGAATAATGCCGGAAAATCCTGCTGAGTACGCAAAAAAATTGCATGCGCTTTTGGTGTGATTCCGTTAGGGCTGTATGTTTATAATGGGAGAGGGAAGAATGCTTTCGCATACCTCTCCCTACTTTGATTTTTAGACTTTATTTATTATAATCCAATCGATTATGAAGACTGATGACAGGGCGCAGTTCAAGAAAGGTTTCGCCAATGCTGTGCCGATATTTGTATTGTATTTATGCGTTTCTTTTTCTCTCGGTATTGCGTGCTATAATTGCGGAATATCGGTGTTTCAATCGGCTTTGATGAGCGCGCTTAACCTGACTTCCGCGGGAGAGTTCGCCGCGGTTGAGATTATGGCGCGTCATGATTCTTACTGGAAGATAGCGGTTTCTCAGGTTGTTATAAATATGCGCTATTTGCTTATGAGTGCGGCGCTTCTGATAAAATTGAAACAAAACGAGACCCTCAAAAACCGTGCGCTTATGGCTTTCGGAATTACCGATGAGATATTCGGAATTTCCGTGTTGCAGTCGGGTACGCTTAATCCGCACTATGTTATGGGGGCGACTGTGATTTCCGCTTCCGGGTGGGTTGCAGGTACCGCTCTTGGTGTTATCATGGGTAATATTTTGCCGGAAATACTTGTAACGAGTCTTTCCATGGCGATTTATGCAATGTTTATTTCCATTGTGCTTATTCCTTCGCGGAAAGATTTTCTTTTGGGCGGAATTGTTATTTTTTCCATGGGAGCGAGTTTTTTGTTCACGAAGGTGTTTCCGATGATAGATTCGGGGATGAGGTGCGTTATTTTAACGGTGGTGATTTCCGCCGGGGCGGCGTTCCTTTTCCCGCACAGGGAAGATGAGCCGATTCAAGGGTGAAACCCGGTTTTACGGAGGTTGCGGGAGTTAATTTATGAACAGATTGTATGTGTATATATGTATTTTGTTGATGGCGCTCATTACGTATGTTATCAGAATATTGCCGTTAGTGCTTTTCAGACGTCCTATCACGAACGCGTTTATCAGGTCTTTTTTGTATTATGCTCCGTATGTTACTCTTTCGGTT
>CAMKAB010000175.1 GCA_946410375.1 uncultured Spirochaetaceae bacterium | reverse complement strand
CGCGGACTGCAATTCACCGCACAAATTCTCTTCATATCAGACTCCTTTATCACATTCAGCTTATATTTTAGTATTTATTCGATTGAAAATACCAATCTCAAAAATCATAATCCGGAAAATCCGCTCGCTTTCATCTCGCTTCTCCGCAATCTGAACCAAGCCCGCCAACCCGCTCAACCGGAAAATCCGCTCGTTTTCGGATGCATTTTTAACTTAACCTGATTCGGCTTTAAACCACCCTCTCCGAAAGAACATGCAAAACCCGATTAAACTACCGATTAAATCTATCTGTGCAAAAGAAATACGCAGGAAACGGCACGGAATGTCTCACAAGAGAAAGCACCTTCTCCGCAGGGTCCGCACCTGTAAGGCTTCCCTTAAGAATCTTATTCAACAGGCTCTTTTTTCGTTTCTTTTTATACTCCGTTACAGAGACTTTCACATCTGTTTTCCCGTACAGATCCTTCTTTATAATATCTTCCACTTCGCTGTAATAGGCGATTTCATCAACCAAATTAAATTTTTTAGCCTGAAACGCCGTATAAACTCTGCCGTCCGCAAGAGAGAGCACTTCTTCAATACTCATTTTTCTGCTTTCCGCAACGATTTTCACAAATTCATTGTAGCACTCGTCCGAAATTGACTGCATTATTTCCCGCTGTT
Source organism: uncultured Spirochaetaceae bacterium (assembly GCA_946410375.1). GTDB lineage: Bacteria > Spirochaetota > Spirochaetia > Sphaerochaetales > Sphaerochaetaceae > CAMKAB01. Next base: position 2,710 of record CAMKAB010000175.1, on the reverse strand, counting down.
CAACGGTAACCCTTTCCGAGAAGTGCCCCATAGCCTTGTTTCTTCCGCTATGAATCACTTCCACCTTTACCCCGTACTTCTCTATTAAATCAGTCGCCTCAATGAATTCTCCAGATATTACCCCGATTGAGCCGGTGAGCGTGTTCCTGTTTGCTATAATCTTATCAGCGGCAAGCCCGATATAATACCCTCCGCTTGCTGCAACAGCCCCGAAATACGCATAAACAGGTATTTTTTTCTCCGATTTCAGCTTTTTTATTTCCGTGTATAACTCATCAGACTCGTAAACTCCGCCTCCGGGAGAATCTATATTAAGAAGAAGAGCCACAACGTTTTTGTCATTTTTAATTGTTTCAACAGTGTCCAACAGCCATTCCTGACTGTACGTTTCGTTTTCCTTTTCAATTATTCCCTCAATAATGAGTTCCGCAATTTTTTTCATTCGTTTTTCCTCTTTCCCCCGGCTCTTCCGCTGAAAACTTTTCCGTCGATAACATCTCCGTATCCGTCGTAAACGCATTGCGGCGAAAATCGGGATGCGTCAGGTCGTCAGGTATTGAATTTAAACAAACCATGGGATGGTTATTTTACCGATAAGCCGATTCGCACAAATACTACCCGTGCCTTATGAAGTAAATGCCGCGCTGAACAATCATTTGCCGATAAGCCGATTCGCACCGCAATAATTTAAACCACAATATAACCGGAACGCAGAATTTCAAGGCTTTCCCCGTTGCAAAGGTGCGCCTCCATATGCGCATTTTTCGGCAAATCAATACCAATCGTGTACAAACTTGTATTAAAATAGGACGGCATATCCTCAAACGTTTCCGGCTCCGCCCTCAAACACTCCAGCAGCGCCCCCCCGAGACAAAGCCTGCTTTTTCCATCCTGAAGCTCAATAAAACCTGCGCATCTGAGGTTCTCATCGCAAGCGAAAAGCGCCTTTAAACCCGGAGATCCGCTAAATTCCGAGACTTTTCCATTCTTGAAAACAAGCCGTACTTTCTCTTTTTTTCCGAGCACATGAGCATATCCGCAAAGCACGCCCTCTGCGGAACAGGCGTCCAGCGTACACCTCACCCGTTTAAAATCAGCAGAACTTACAAAATCTCTGCCGTAGGCGGAATGCAAGTGATGATTCACAAAAAAAACTTCCTCAGGAACGTCAACGTGAAAATCCGTGCCGGAGTTTTCGTCCGTAATATGCAAAGAGTGAACATCGGCATGATTTAAGACCTCCGTTACATAATCAACGGCAAGCACCTCTTTATCCGTATTGAAAAGAAAAGTTTCAAAATTTGAAGAAATAACGGAAAACGGAACGCTTATCCGCCTGCCAAGCTCTATGGGATCCGCAAGGTGACCCAGTTTCTGAACGGTACGCATGTCGCGCAAGTCAAGATTCTCAATTATCGCGCCCGCCGCCTCGTTTCCGTTTACGGGCTTATCTGCGTTAGCGTCTTTTTTTTCATCGGAACGTGCATATTCATCTTCTTCCGAATCCTCATTCTGAGATGCTTCCCCATGGCGAATTCTCAAAAGCACATTCTCCGACGCCTTGATATTTGTAAGCTCAGGGTCAAACTCAATAACGTCAACGGGCCTACCCGCCTGAGTTACCACAATCCGCACCTGAACTTTCGTAACGGAAAGAGCTTCGTTTGCAATTTCACGAGCCAGCGAAAAATCCTCTTCATCCGTATTTATCGTGAGAGCATCCCCCGTGCGGAGTTTTAAAAGCGAGCATATTACGCTCTTTACGTACTCTTCGCGTTTTGTTTTTCCTTTATCTGTTAAACTCATAAATCAATTTCGCCCCTTTCAGCGTCCAGAGCACATCAACAAGGTCAATTCTCGGCACAACTTCCGCAATATATTTTGAAAAACCGCCCGTAACCACAAGCCGGACCTTATGTCCCGCTTCTTTTTCAATCTGCTCAACTATCGCCTCCAGTTGCCCTTTGAATCCGTATACGCAACCGGCTCTAACCGATGCTATAGTGTCTTTTCCGAGAACGGTTTTCGGCATCTGCAATTCAATACTGGGAATTTGCGAAGCATTTGAAAAAAGCGCCTTAATGCTTGTCCAAAGTCCCGGCGCAATCGTTACACCGAGCATTTTCCCTTCAGGGGAAACGGTTTCCGTTGTAAAAGCGGTTCCGAAATCCGCCACGGTTACATATTCATCAGGGTAATAATAATGCGCCGCCGTCAGGTTGCAGATAATATCCGAACCGAGTTCCAAAGGAAGAGAATCATTGTCCATACCCGTTTTTATATCCCGGCTCACCACGATATACGGCTTATGAATAATGGTGCAGATCGCCTCGGTTATCTCCGGAACAACGCTGCTTACCACAGCATGATTGAAATCAATGGATTTAATGTACGCACTGAAACGGGAAAGCGTTGAATTCAACCGCGTTTTAAAGCGCACAGGAGCGGAAAACTCTTTTCCGTCAAACAACGACGCCACAACATTCGTATTTCCGATATCAATTATCAGCAACATACTCCCCTCCCGAAAAAACATATCATATGAAGAGCTATACTCCCAGGGATAAAAGCGGAAACAGGTATAAAAGCGAAAGCAGAGATAAAAACGAAAGCAGAGATAAAAGCTGGAACGGGCAAAAACCGGTTTTCCGAAAATACCGGACTTGCTTTCATACAAAGCTTTCATACAAAGCTTTCATACAAAACAATA
>CAMKAB010000174.1 GCA_946410375.1 uncultured Spirochaetaceae bacterium | reverse complement strand
TCTCCTCCATCGTTTTGTAAAGAAGGCCTGATTTTATCTAAAGCTTCTTTGATTTTAGCTTCTAAATCCATATATTTCTCCTTAATTGATATAAAATTAAAAAAGATAACTAAAAAAGAAGTATTTTGATTATCTTTTAAATAAAATTTAAAAATATTATTGAAAATAGTCAACATAAAAGATGACAAATGATTTTTTGTATAATAATATAAAGACATGACAGCGAAAAAAATTATATTTATAAATCAAAAAGGCGGAGTTGGAAAAACAACCTCATGTGTAAATTTAGGTTCAGCCTTGGCAAAAGAAGGATTTAAAGTTTTGCTTCTGGATTTAGATGCTCAGGGTAATCTTACGAGTGCCGTTTCAGCAGATGTCGGAAAACCGGGAGTATATCAATTATTTGCCGATGAAGATGATGGGAATCTTGTTCAAACAACTCCTGTAGACAATCTGTTTTGTGTATCCGGAGGAATAAATTTAGCCGGTTTAGCTGTAGAATTGGTGGATGAAATAGGAAGAGAATTTTTTCTGAAAAATGCACTGGAAAAGTACGAAGATAAGTATGATTATATTCTCTGCGATTGTCCTCCTGCACTTGATTTAGTTTCAATAAACGCTTTGGCTTTTGCTGAGTATGTTATCATTCCGATGCAATGCGAATATTTTGCAATGGAAGGTTTGAACCAGCTTCTTAAAACAATAAATTCAGTAAAAAAGAAGATAAACCCTGAATTGAAAATACTCGGAATCGTATTCACAATGTATAATAAGAGAGCAAAATTGAATAACGAAGTGGTTGATGACGTAACAAATTACTTTAAAAAAGAAGTATTCAGTACGAAAATCCCTCGTAATATAAGACTAAGCGAGGCACCATCGCACGGACTGCCGATAAACGCATACGATGCTTCGAGTTCCGGCGCAAAAGCGTATAATGATTTAGCAAAGGAGGTGATGAAACGTGTCAATAGGTAAAAAAGGACTGGGTAGAGGGATAAGTTCGCTTATAAATGATTATGATAATACCTCTTTTGAAGCGAAAAAACTTGAAGAAACCGGTGCGAAAATAGAAGAAATTCCAATAGAAAACATTAAACCGAATCCAAACCAGCCTAGAAAGAAATTTGATTCAAACGCGCTTAATGAGTTAAAGGAGTCAATTGAAAATCAGGGTGTTATCATTCCCCTAATTGTTGAGGAAATTGCTAAAAATTCGTATATCATCATTGCCGGTGAGCGAAGATATCGGGCGTCAAAATTGGCAAAACTTGATAAATTACCGTGCATTGTAAGAACTTTTTCCGATGTTCAAAGAATGGAAGTTGCTCTTATTGAAAATATTCAAAGAGAAAACTTAAATCCGGTGGAAGAAGCGCGGGCATACAGTTATCTGATTACGAATCAGGGAATAAAACAGGAAGAATTGGGAAAAAAGGTTGGAAAAAGCAGATCAACGATAACAAACAGCTTGCGTTTATTAAATTTGCCTGCTGATATGCTTGATGCGCTGGAAGAAGGGAAATATACATCCGGTCATGCAAGGGCGTTATTGAGTGTTGATAATCCGGCAGATAGGGAGATTTTGTACTCAAAAATTTTAAAAGAGGGTTTATCAGTTCGTCAGTCGGAAAATATCGCTATGCAATTAAATAACGGCTCACGAGCATCTAATTTACCGGTAAAAAAGATTTCGGGAAAAGTAAAATCGGAAGATATCCTGGAAATTGAAGATAAATTTTTGAAAGTAACCGGTTGTAAAGTTGAGCTAAAGGGAAAAATAAATAAGGGAAAGATTGTTATTCCGTTCACAAATACAAGAGAATTGGAGAGAATATATCAAATTATTTCAAAAGGGGATATTCTTTTTGAAGATTCCGAGGAAATTTAGAAAAAATATAATAGAAATGTTGACATATTACTAAACTAATGTTATTATATATGTAGCAAGGTATATAAGTAAAAAACAAAAGGATGGAAGATGAGTTATAAAGATACTGATGGGTTATATGCTGTAATCGATACGGAAAAAGGTACGATTATTGTAAATTTGGAGTATAAAAAAGTACCAATGACGGTAGCAAATTTTGTAGGTTTAACGGAAGGCGTACTGAATTTGGAAGATCCCGGAGAAAATTTTTACGCCGGATTAAATTTTCATCGTGTGATAAATGATTTTATGATACAAGCCGGTTGCCCGAACGGAGACGGCACAGGCGGTCCCGGGTATTCTTTTCCTGATGAATTTGACCCGAGTTTGCGTCACGACGGTCCGGGAGTGGTCAGTATGGCTAATGCCGGCCCGGGTACAAACGGAAGTCAGTTTTTTATTACGCACGTTAAAACACCGTGGTTAAATGACAAACATTCTGTTTTCGGACATGTTGTTGAAGGTCAGGATGTTGTCAATAAGATTAAGCAGGGTGATAAAATCAATAATGTGACGATTGAAAGAATCGGAGAAGAGGCTGAAAAATTTATCGTAACTCAACAGATTTTTTCCGACTTAGTTGAAAAAGCGGTGAAGGTCGCAGCAGACAGACGCAGAAAGGAAATAGAAAGTATTGAAAATGAAATAAAAAATCGTTTTCCGAATGCAAAAGAAACGTCTACAGGGCTGAAAATTGTCGTGCAAAAGAGCGGAGACGGTAAGGCTTCCCCGAAGATGGGGGATAAGGTAAAGGTTCACTATCAGGGAAGTTTGATGGATGGAAGGGTTTTTGATTCGTCTTACAATAGAGGACAGGCGGTGGAATTGAAAATCGGAGAAGTTATTGAGGGTTGGAATGAAGCGCTGGTTAATATGACGAAAGGTGATAAATGGACGCTTATTATTCCGCCTGAATTGGGCTACGGGGTGCATGGATTTCCGGGAGTGATACCTCCGAATTCTTATTTAATATTCGACGTTGAGTTGTTAGATTTTTAATATGAAATATCATCCGAAAGCAGGGATAAGGGTGAGAATGAAGCATTAATATTTACTTCGTGTAAATAAAGGAGAGAACTACCGTTTAAATGTGATTTAGATTTAAAATCGGCGGTAGTTCTTTGTTAGTCAGGAGTTCTTACTATGTCTAGAGATGATGTTAAATTTGTTTGTTCCGAGTGCGGATATATCAGTTCCAAATGGCTCGGAAAGTGTCCTTCCTGCGGTTCCTGGAATTCATTTTCAGAAGAGAGAGTAGACGATTTAAAGAAGGTGAATTCAGTAGGTAAGGAATCCTTACAAAATTCCAGTATGCCTTTGTCTGCGGTTCCGTATGAGTCGGATTTCAGATATGAGAGCGGATTAAGCGAGTTGGATAGGGTTCTCGGCGGAGGAATCGTAAAAGCTTCTTCCATACTCGTCGGGGGAGAGCCCGGAATTGGT
>CAMKAB010000173.1 GCA_946410375.1 uncultured Spirochaetaceae bacterium | reverse complement strand
TAAATGTGCAAAAATGCACACCTCATTAAAATACCACCAGACTAATAAGAATGTCAATGCACGATAGTAAATTAACAACTCAGTTCCGGGTCGGCTTTTTCACCGGCTCTTCCCGCTTCTTTTAACGTTTAACACGCATCACATTCACGGACGGGCGGAAAGGTCTTGATACTTTACGGGTTTTTCAGACGGGTTTTCTGAAAACGGGTAATTAACAAATCAGGCGGAAAATACTATACTTTTTCGAAATTCGCAAAAAAAAACACCGGAGGACAACATAATGAGCCAGTGCATTGATTCAAAAACTCTGCATAACAGAATAAGCAGAGTAATCGGACAAATTCAGGCAATAGACAGAATGATTGACGATGACAAAACCGAATGCGAGGATATTCTCTCCCTCATAAGCGCCGCAAAATCAGCATTAAACAAGGTCGGACAAATCGTCCTGGAAGGCCATATCACCCATTGCGTCCGCGATGCGATTAAAAACGGACGGGATGACGAACTGGAAAATTTCGCAAAGGCGATCGAGCGGTTTGCAAATATGCAATAAAAAAAGCCGGTACTTACTAAAATATTCTCGGATATGCAACGCGAACATGCATATCAGGAGCAAATTCATCATCTGCGAACGATACAAATTAATTTGTTTTAGTATGCTCCCGGATACGAAACGGGCATATGCAATAAAAGCCCCCTTTTCAGAGGGCCCTTCCGCATTAAGATGTTTTAGCTCATAATACGGAAAACCTGTTACGAAAATCTTGCACAAATCGCCGCCGTAATGCGTAAAACAAAGACGCAACAGGCAACGAAGAATGCAATCATCGCAGTAAAAGCTCCGACGAAATACAGGCAAAAACTACTTCACCGCAATTGCTTCGATTTCCACTTTCGCTCCCTTCGGTAAAGCGGCAACTTCAAAGCATGAGCGCGCAGGATACGTTCCTTTAAAGAAGGAAGCGTACACTTCGTTCACTGCTGCGAAATCACCTAAATCCTTCAGGTAAATCGTTGTCTTAACAATCTTGTCCAAAGATGAACCGGCTTCTTTCAGAATTGCCGAAAGGTTTTTCATGCTCTGCTCGGCAAGAACCTTAATGTCATCGGAAGGAAATGCGCCTGTCTCTGGATTAACGGGAAGCTGACCCGACACGAAAATAAAATCCCCGGCCTGAATTCCCTGTGAGTATGGTCCCACCGCAGCAGGAGCATCCTTTGTCAAAATACTCTTAATTTCCATATTTATTCCTCCAAAATAGAAAAATCACTAAAACCAGGTACCGCTGTAACCGCAGCCCTGTTCCAAACAAAAAATATCCGTCTGCCAGGACTTCGCAAACCTGAGAAACAGCCACAATACATAAAACCTGCATAGTTGCCGCAAAAGTTAAAACCGGCATAGGATCCGCAAACCGTAAACTTGCGAAGAATCCGAAATCTCCGCGATTCGCTCCTAAAAACACGGAAACCGGGGAAAAAACGAACTACTAATCCAAACTTCTGCAAATCAAAAATGCGTAAAAGCAAATCAAAAAGCCACAAAACCTCCGCAGGTTTCCCCGAACCGCAAAAACTTCCGATCCGTGAAAACAAAGCGAGTCCGGAAGGCGAACCTGCAGGTTTTCAGTCCAGACAGCTCAACACCTCCGCAAGCAACTGTTTCTTACGGCTTACAATCTTAGGCATATCGTACACATTCTTCCCGAGCATTCGGAACGGCAATTTCTCGTTAAAACGGGAATCGCTCGTAAGGAGCACGCTGTTCTCAGTCAGCACATCGGTAACCATCAGCATTGTCCAGTCCAAATGATTCACCGTCATAATCTTATTCAAAGACGAAATAAACCGATCCGCATAGGCGGAAACATTGTTAAGCGTACTCGTCTCGCACTGCCCGATACCGATTTTTCTCCCCTTTTCGGCGTAATACTTAAAGTCGGAATTGATAACAGCATCTTCATCCGCGTTCTCAAGGCTTTCCGAACAGGAGAAAAGTTTTTCGCCATAGCCGTTTATATCAAAAATACCGCAGAGAGCCGCTAGGGCACCCGCAGAACTTCTGTCTATATCCGTAGTAGTGGGACTACGCAGAATAAGCGTATCCGAAATAATACCGGTAAGCATAACTTTCGCCGTTTTCTTATCAGGCACAACGGAATTTCTGATGTACTGCTGATAAATGATGGAACAAGTGCTCCCCACCGGTTCCGCATCAATGAAAATCGGCAGATTCGTTTTCAACGCATCCAATCTGTGATGGTCGATAATCTCCTTAACCGTGGCGGTTTCTATTCCCCTAATACTCTGATCAGTCTCGTTATGGTCAACCAGAATCACATTATAAGACGGTTTATTCAGGAAACATCTGTTCGTTACAAAGCCGATCCACCGCCCGTTCTCCCCTATGCTCAGACCGCGCTTCTTATCGCGAATAATCATATCTTTAGCAACATCAAAAAGGGTGTCGGAAGAAATAAGACCTTCCTGCTTACCGAGCAAGTCCCGAATGCAAACTGCGAGCCTTAAGCGCCTGATAGTTTCAGAAGTTCCGAGAGTCGTGGTATAAATCGTTCCGTTATAAGAAGATAAATCTATATCCAAAACAGAATCCTGCATAGTGATGATAATAGCGGGAACCTGTGCTTCTATAGCATACAGAACGTGGTCCCGTCTGAAGCCCAGCGCTATAACTGCATCGGGATTTTCTTTCACCGTTGATTTAAAAGTTTCTATATCTCCCGCACCGGCAAGTAAAACGGCCCGTCTGATGTCCGGACCTCTTTTAATAAGACTTCCCGGAAGGATTTTCACGATATTATCCACATCAATATCATACAACGGAACCTCATCGGAATTATCCTTCAGGAACCAAAGCATAATGTCATCCACATTCAAAAGCCCCAAATACTCGCCATTTTCAAATACGGGCCGGGCTGAAGGATTTTCCTGACCGAATTTTTTCAGGAGGTAATACACGGGATCATCGGCGTCAATCCGGTAAAAATCCCCGTTCATAACGTCCTTTACCTTCGGGTAAACATCTTTCATATAGGGAACTCCGGTAGACAGTTCCGGTAAATCCACAGCATTCAGCTGAGCTCTGATTGAATTGCTCAAATGTCCGCAACGAACGGAAAAATACTCGTTTTCAGGATCAATCTTATTTTTAAGAACCGCATAAGAATACGCCGCGCAAATACTATCCAAATCGGGATTTCTATGTCCCGTTATATACACATTTCCCATGTTATCGCCTTTATTACAATCAAAAAAACAATTTTTTAAATAATCTATATAAATCGGAGTTTTCAGCTCACTGTTTTATGTTGTATTCTAACCATCAATACAACAAATTGCAACAAAAGACAGAACA
>CAMKAB010000172.1 GCA_946410375.1 uncultured Spirochaetaceae bacterium | reverse complement strand
CATCCGAAGCCCATAATCATAGGCATGAATGCGCGTCCTGAAAGACCGAATCTCCTGAACATCCTGTCCAAAATAAAGGCGATACGAGCCATATATCCGCTATCTTCCAAGATAGAGAAGAATAGGAACAGGGTTAAAATCGGCGGCAAAAATGAGAGAACCGCAGCAATACCGTCAAAAATACCGCTGTTTATAAGTCCCACAGCCCAAGGCGCAAGCGAGGACGACTCAACAAGTCCTCCCAAATACCCGAACAATTCTCCCACAATCATCTCGTTCCAGATATTGTTTATAATCACTCCCGGAGAGTACACCGCTCCGTCGTACAAACAGGAAAGCAATTTCACGGCGAAACTCACAGGCTCGCCGTCTTCCGTCAGCAATCCCAGATCTTCCAATGAAGGCAAATTGAAAACAGACCCCAAATAAAGGAAATTTTCCGAGAATGTTAAGTGGAAAATCGCAAACAAAATAACAAGAAAAATAGGAATGCCCCAGACTTTATGGGTCATAACCCTATCGACCTTATCCGAATGCGTCATCTTTAATCTGTTTTTTTCTTTCTTGATAACAGCCTCGGCGAAATTCTTTGAGATGTACTTATATCTTCCGTCCGCTATAATCGCTTCAAAATCTCCGCCGAACGTATCATCCTTAAAGGTGTTCTTGAAATCCTCAACCATCGGATAGATATCCTTGTGCATCTCGGTTTCTATTGAATCGTTCTCCACAAGTTTCACCGCGTGGAACAGCGGATTTTCAACTTTTCCGCCCTTTAAAGCGATCTTAACATCTCCGATGAGATGAGAAAGCGGAGTGTCGGACAGAACCGTGAAACCCTCTCTTTTGCGTCCGCTCGCCTCGTACGCTCTTTTCATCAAGTCTTCAAGACCCGTTTCTCTCAAAGCGGAGATGGACACCACGGGCACATTCAGTTTTTTTTCAAGAGCCGACGCATCGATTTTATCTCCCGCCTTCTCCACCGCATCTATCATATTAAGCGCAATCACAAGAGGAATATCAATTTCCAGCAGCTGCGTTGTTAAATATAAATTACGCTCAAGGTTCGTCGCATCAACAATGTTGATTATGCAGTCCGGCTTCTCATCCAGAATATAATTTCTCGAAATCACTTCCTCCGGAGTGTAAGGAGAAAGAGAATAAATACCCGGAAGGTCGATTATAGCCACATTTTCCGGAGTTTTCTTATAAACACCATCCCTCTTATCAACCGTTACTCCCGGCCAGTTTCCGACGTGCGCCGTAGAACCGGTAAGCGAGTTGAACAGAGTTGTTTTTCCCGAATTCGGGTTTCCCGCAAGTGCAAATTTTCTCACCTTTCACCTACCTCCATCGTTACGCAAACCGCTTCATCCTTACGAAGCGTCAGTTCGTATCCGCGAATAGTAACCTCTATCGGATCCCCGAGAGGCGCTCTTTTCCGCATAAAAATTTCCGCACCGGGAGTGATGCCCATATCAAAAAGGCGTCTTTTAATTCTGCCCTCGGCAGAAATCCCCTTCACTTTTCCACGCTCGCCGATTGCGAACTCGTCAAGTGTCTTTGTCATATATTTCTCCTTCTTATTATTTCCGCACACCATGAACACAGCTTTCCAACCGCAATACATTGCGATATGAATGTTCCGCTGAACCGCTCCGCACAGACGGATAAAACCTCAAGGGTTTATCGTTACGAATATTTTAGTGGAAACATTGCTGTCCAGCGCAATTCTGCCCTCTTTAACCTTACAGACAGTACTTCCGCCAGAAGAGGAGAGAACCGTGATTTCTCCGTTTACCGTAATTCCCAAATTCTCCAAATGTTTCTTGGTTTTATCATCCGTCATAATTCTGACAATCTTAAGAACCTGATTAAAAGGCGCTATTACAAGCGGCATATTTCCCTCCGAAATAGTCTCAATCTTATTGTGATAAAGCAATTACCGACCGGAAAAACCCGCTCTTCCGTTGCGCTTTTTTCGCTTAAAATCTCGGAAACTGCAAAAATATGAATATTTTTTCACATTCAGTTACATTATATTAAACACATAAACAATATGTCAAGTATAATATGAAGCTTTTTTCACATTCATAAAAGGCAAATTTCAATCTGCATTAGTTTAAAATTCGTGATTTCTAAAAATACATTATTTCTAAAATTTTCATGGTATCTAAAATCAGTCGCTACCATTCGCTGCCGGACACTGCCATTCGCTGCCGGACGCTGCCAGTCGCTACCGGACGCTACCTGTCGCTACGCTCGATAGCGGAATAACCCGGATTTTTCTTTTGTTTTTCCGAAAAAAGTTCAAATTCAACAATTTATGCTTTAGAATAGTACGAAAAAGCAAGGAAAAATGACCATGAAAAAAGAAATAAGGGAACCGAAACAGCAAAGATCAATAGAGAAAAAGGACAAAATAATTAAAGCGGCATACGAACTCTTCTCTGAAAAAGGTTTTTACAGCACCGTGACATCAGACATTGCAAAACGCGCAGGCGTTTCAACCGGAATCGTGTACGGATATTTTACGGACAAACGGGATATTCTCTTTTACGTTCTGAAAATCTACATCAAAGATACGGCTACACCGGTTATGGAATACATAGACTCGCTGAAAGAAATGCCGTCCCTCAAAGATATGTTCAACGACATCATCTCAATAACGAAATCAATACACAAAAAAAATGCCAACTTACACAGCATTCTCCACTCGCTGGCGGTTACGGACAGCGATGTGAACAGCGAATTTCTCAATCTTGAAAAATACATCACCCTCTCAGCCTCCCAGAAATTTGAGGAATTCGGACTCAGCACCGAGGACATACATGAAAAAGTGCATATAGCAATGAATCTTATTCAGTCCTATGCGCATGAGGAGGTTTACGACGAACACGACTACATAAACTACGATGTGATGAGGGAAAATGTCGTAAACGTGCTTGAAAAGCTGTTTGAATAGCGTTTTGCCGTAAACAAAAAAACACCGCAATCCGAACCGAAACCGGTTCATCATGCAGTGCTGTAACAAAGTATTTTCAAAGAAAATATTAAATCACCTTTCTGAGGAAGTCCTGTAAACGCTCGCTCTTCGGATGTTCAAAAATAGCCTCCGGCGTTCCCTCTTCGACAATTACTCCGTCTGCCATAAACACAATTCTGGACCCCACCTCCCGGGCGAACCCCATTTCATGCGTCACAACAGCCATCGTCATACCGGTTTCGGCAAGTTCCTTCATAACTTCCAGAACTTCCCCCACCATCTCAGGATCCAAAGCCGAAGTCGGCTCGTCAAACAGCATAACCTCCGGCTGCATCATCAGGGCCCTTACAATCGCGATTCTCTGTTTCTGACCTCCGGAAAGCTAAATCGGATACGCAT
>CAMKAB010000171.1 GCA_946410375.1 uncultured Spirochaetaceae bacterium | reverse complement strand
GCGCATACGCCACTTTTTCCGTAAGCACACCCAGGGCGGTACTTACTCCCACCGCAAGAATAATCGATATCAAAGGCGGAAACGCAAATGTAGCTATGGCATAATAAACCATATACGCTCCGACCATAATAATGTCTCCATGAGCAAAATTAAGGAGTTTAATTATTCCGTAAACCATACTGTAACCAAGCGCTACAAGAGCATAAACAGAACCGGTTTGAAGTCCGTTTATGAGCTGTGTTACAAACAAAGAAAAACCCATCCTTCCTTTCTCCTCTTTATCTTCTCGGAAAAGTTTCCTTTTCACCACTTTTTTTAATACAACAAATAGGAATAAAAAACAAGAAAGGTGCAAGTCTCCCTGCACCTTTTTTCAAAAAAATCTCTGTATATGACAGAATCACCGCATATTGCGAATTAAAAGAAATTATCAAAAGATTCGGTACCGTTCGCAATCTTGATGATAGCCACGGACTTAATAGGGTCGTTAGTGCTGTTGAATGTGTAAGAACCGGTGATTCCCTGAAGCCCCTTCACATTCTTAATGCCGTCTATAACAGCCTGCTTATACTCTGCGCTTCCCGCCTTGAGTCCCTTGTTCTCCGCACTCTTCAACCCCTCAACCATCAAGAGAGAAGCATCCCATGCAAGAGGAGCGAACATATTCGGAACATCTTCTCCGAAAGTGCTCTTGTAATCGGTTTCAAACTGCTTTACGGAGTCTGTTCCGGGCGCATAACCCGACATGTAAATCGTTCCCTCAAGGTCTTTTGCAGTGGCGTAATTCACAACAGAGCCGAAACCGTCTCCGCCGATAATCTTCGCATTGCATCCGGCAGCTCTTAAAGCGGTGATTGCAAGACCTGCTTCTCCGTAGTAGATAGGCATAAGAACAACATCAGGGTTGGATGCGGCGATATTCGTCATCTGCGCCTTATAGTCCACATCTCCGGTGGCGAACGCTTCTTTCGCTACGATCTTAAGCCCTGTGGCGTTAAGCTGGCTTTCCACACCGGACACGATAGCCTCGGAATAGTCAGAGCCGTTCTCATAGAAAATAGCTATGGTCTTCGCTCCGTAAACTTCCTTTGCGTACTGAGCCATTTTCTCGCCCTGGAACGGATCCAGGAAGCAGGAGCGGAACACATTCGTCTTTACTTCGCTCTTAGGATCATCAGGATTCATAACCGTAAGCTTCGGATTTGTTGAAGATGCTGAAATCTGAGGCATGTTGTCATCAAATGTCACATCAGACAAAGCGATGGAAGCTCCGGACAATACGGAACCGATGATTGCGGTGGCGCCTTTGGACTTCGCAAGGTTGTAAGCGTTAACAGCCTCTGTTCCGTCCGCCTTGTCGTCGTACTCAAGGAGCACAACCTGCTTGCCGTTAATACCGCCCTTTGCATTGAGCTGATCAAAATACATCTTTACGGAATTTCTTACAGGAACACCGTACATCGCATAATCACCGGTTGTATTTCCGATAAAAGCGATTGTAATGCTTTCCGAAGAATCCTGAGCCGCTCCTTTCTTAGAACAGCTGACAAATACAACACATGCCGCAAGTGCAATCAAGGCAAAAACAAACAATGTTTTTTTCATTCAAATTCTCCCTCTACACGAGCTGTCCGTACATTTATTCAAAGACCGAAAATCAATCTGTTTATCATTATTTAATATCCGGCGCGTAAGACAGCCTGTAAATAATTGCAATTTTTTCATTATTATGAAAAAAATTATCTTTTTGTTCAATAACAAATTACGTATTTGAAAAAAATTTTTAGGAAGAAAATCAGCTAAAATTTATTTCATTTTTAGAGTAAACACAGAACACAAAATAAAAAAACTGCCGCGAAAAACGGCAGTTATCAGCATCCCCTGCCAGGATCGAACTGGCGTTGACGGGATGAAAACCCGTTGTCCTAACCACTAGACGAAGGGGACAAATCACAATATGAGCCAAATTGGGTTTGAACCAATGACCCACGCCTTAAAAGGGCGTTGCTCTACCTACTGAGCTATTGGCCCATTTGCAACACAAAGAGATTAGCAAAAAATCCCTAAGATTGTCAACAGATAACAACAAGAAACTTGCAAACTGATTCCGATTATTTTCCTACACCCTGCCCATTCTGCTTAAAAGGAGTCCGAGCCCCACCGGAACAGCGGTTTCCGTACGCAGAATTCTCTCCCCGAGAAGCATACTCGCATAACCTGCGGTTTTAAACATGTTTCTTTCTCTGTCCGACCATCCGCGCTCGGGACCGATGGCTAAAACAGCGCTTTTTCCAACGTTCGCAGTGCTCAAAGACGCTTTTGCCTCTGCATTGTCCAATAAAATCAAAGTCTGTTCCGAGTCGGTGCACAGTTCGGAAGCCTTTTCTATAGCTTCTTTTACCCATTTTACGAAAAACACATCGGATCTTTCGCATTTTCCCGACTGCATTGCGCCGTCTAGAAGATACTTCTTATATTCCCCCAAAGTGTACAACGTGCTTTCCGCATACGATTTTTCCGTTTTTTCCGCCCCGGTAAGAATAATATTCCTGCATCCTATCATCACCGCATCACGTAAAATCCTCTTCATGCAAATCGGTCGCACCTGAGCCACAATAAGAGTAACAGGCAAAAAAACAGGCTCGGATACCGCCGTATACGAGAAAAAAATACCCGTTTCGTCTATCTTTGTGATTTCAGCCCTTCCCTGAGATTTATTCACCACGCCGCATGAAAAAACATCTCCGTTTTTCAACTTCAAAACAGATAATATATGATTAGCTCTGAAATCATCGCGAGGAATGAAGAACTCTTCCGTTCCGCCGGCATCTTCCGACAACGGCAATTCTTCAAAAAGTATGATATTCATATACACATCCTCTGCAACAAAGCAACGGATTGCGAAATCGCAACATCGGGAAGAATCTCTCCGATAATTCCCTCGGAGGTCTTCGCCTTAACGCTTACCCTGGAAACGTCAAGGTCCAAAATCTTTGCGAGATTTTCAGCAATGCTCTTTTTATAGTCGGAAAGCCTGATTTTTTCCAAAATCAGCGTGTTATCAATATTCACTATCTGATAACCGGAATCATCAACCAGCTTCTTTACCTCTTGTAACAGCACAACAGAGGAAATATCCTTGTATTTTTCATCGGAAGGAGGAAAATGCTCGCCGATATCCCCTAAATTCAGAGCCCCGAGAAGCGCATCAATAATCGAATGAATCAGAACGTCCGCGTCCGAATGTCCCAAAAGTCCCACAGAAAACGGTATCCGAACCCCCCCGAGAATCAAGGGCCTGTCCGGTACCAGACGGTGTAAATCCCATCCCGTGCCCGCTCGGACAGAATCCGTAACACACGGCTTAAAAGCATTTTCTAACGTATCTTTTTC
>CAMKAB010000170.1 GCA_946410375.1 uncultured Spirochaetaceae bacterium | reverse complement strand
TTTTTGTTTCTTATGGAAAATATTCATCTTTCGGTTTGCCTTTTGAGGTTTTTTTTTATAATTTGTGTTATATCTGAAAGCAGATACATTAACCGCGTATTAAATTTTCGGAATGTGTTTTTTGTTATATAATTGCGAAAAAAGGAGTTTAGCTGTGTTTTATTTTCTTTTGGCGCCGATTCTTATGTATAATTGGGTATTGATAGCGGCTTCGGTAGTTCCCGCCGTTTTTCTTATGATAAAGGTTTACAGGTCTGACAGATTGGAAAAAGAGAATCCCGCCTTGCTGAAGAGCCTTGTCGGAGCGGGTGTTCTATCCACATTTCTTGCTCTTTTGGAGGAACGCATCGGTAATTCAATTCTTTCTCTGGTGGTTGAACCCGGCACAACTCTTTATAACGTATTGCTTTATTTTGTTATTGTCGCGCTTTCGGAAGAAAGCAGCAAGTATGTTTTTTTGAAGAGGAAAACGTGGGCGAACAGGGAGTTTAATTGCCAGTACGACGGTGTGGTTTATGCGGTGTTCGTATCTCTCGGTTTTGCGCTTTGGGAGAATGTGAGTTACGTTCTTCATTACGGATTAACAAGCGCGATTATCAGAGCCCTTACCGCAATTCCGGGCCATGCTTGTTTCGGAGTGTTTATGGGTGTTTTTTACGGAATATCGCGGGCGAACGCATTTGTCGGTAAACACAAAGCTTCAAAGTTTTACAGAGCTTTGTCTCTGATTGTACCTGTATTGTTGCACGGCGCATATGATTATATCGCGTCTCAGCAGGAAGCGGGTTCCGGATGGTATTTTGTCCTTTTTGTTGTTTCGCTTTTTGCCTTGTCGTTCTACCTTGTGAGTAAAACTTCAAAAAATGATAAGTATTTCAGTATGAACAGGCTTACGGACGTGGAGTGGGAGATTATCGAATAGGTATAACCTGTAAAAGTTTTGCGGATGCGGAACGGGCGATTACAAGATTTGTTTGATATCTGAAAAAGCGGAGGAGGGGTTATGGCGTTTTTTTCAGCAAAAGAAGAAATAAAGAGAAGAAAGAGCATAAGAACTTTCGACCGTGAACCGGTTAAGAAGACCGATACGGATCTTTTAGAACATTTTTTCGGATCAAGAGAGAATCCTTTCGGCGCGGATGTTGAATTCAGGATTCTTGATGCAAAAAAATACAAACTGTCCAGCCCTGTGATTTCGGGAGCGAAATTGTATATGGCAGCAAAAATAAAAAGGGTGAAAAATTATGAAATCGCCCTCGGATACGGTTTTGAAGAGGTTTGTTTATTTGCTCAGCATTTGAATATCGGGTCTGTTATGCTTGCTTCCACACTTAACAGAAAAGCTTTTGAGGAAGCGATGGAAGTATCCGAGGGTGAAGTAATGCCTGTGGCAAGTCCGATAGGATATCCCGCGGAACGAATGTCGCTGAGGGAAATCCTTATGCGTAAAAGTTTGAAATCGGATGAAAGGCTTCCGTTCGGCGAACTTTTTTATGATAAATCCTTTGGCACGTCTCTTAAGGAGGAAAATGCGGGCAGGTATGCGGACGCTCTTTCGGCGGTTGTTCGCGCTCCTTCCGCCGCAAACAAACAGCCTTGGAGATGTGTAGTTTCCGATGAAAACACGGTTCACTTTTATGAGAAGAAGACGATGAAGGATTCTCCTCTCGGTGATGTGCAAAAGGTTGATATGGGAATAGCTCTTTGCCATTTTAATCTGGTTATGGAGGAAGAGGGCTCGGAGGGCGCGTTTGTTGACGATGATCCGTGTTTTGCGGTTCCTGAAAATGTTCATTATATTACCACATATAAGTTTTTAAAGGGTTCGGTGTGAAGTTGTGTGTGAATCTTCGGTTCTGATAAGCCGGCGTTTGAAAACATCAAAACGGTTCGGCGGAGATTTTCGCGAACTTTCGGTCCTGATAGCGAAAAATAGTTTTATTTGAGGTTGTTTTAAACGTATGAATGATATGCGGACAGCCTTTAAGTTATAAATGTGAATAAGGAGACGGATATGAGACAGAATTTCGGGAAAAAACCGCTTATTTATCCGCAGCCGGTGCTTATTATCGGCACTTATAATGCGGACGGAACGGTGAATGCCATGAATGCGGCATGGGGAGCGGTCGGGGATGACCATCAGGTGTTTTTGTGTTTAAGCCGTGAGCATAAAACAGTGCAGAATATTTTGGACCGGAAGGCGTTCACCGTTCAGATAGCCACGCTTGACACTTTGGTTGCTTCAGATTATGTGGGGATTGCAACGGGTAATAAAGACCCTGAAAAGTTTGAGAAAAGCGGCTTGCATGCGGAAAAATCGGCTTTTGTGGATGCACCGGTCCTTACCGATTACCCTATAAGCATTGAATGCACGCTTGTTTCCTATGAAGAGGAGCATTGCCACCTTTTCGGTGATATTCAGAATACTTCGGTTGATGAAAGCGTTCTGACGGACGGAAAAGTCGACCCCGCAAAATTGCAGGCTATTTCTTTTGATATTGCAAATGCAAATTACTTATTGGTTAAAGAAGCGGTAGGAAAAGCTTTTTCCGATGGAAAAGTCCTGACGAAAAAAGTGTGAGATTGATGTTTTTGGGGCTTTAGCGTTGCCATGGTAATTGATTTACCTTGTAGTTAAATGACTTTAAAGTACAACTTTAATTATCGTATTGACATATTTCGGAATTTTTTGTAACTTTTAGAGGTCGTCGCAGGGTAGAGCAGTTGGCAGCTCACCAGGCTCATAACCTGGGGGTCGGTGGTTCGAGTCCGCCCCCTGCTAGCAAACAGAGAGGAGATTTGTCTCGTTTCTGTTTTTTTATTTGCAACTTGTGATTCGCGCGTATCGTTAAGGCGATCCGAGCCGGCGAGGATTGACATCGGTGTCTGCGAGGAGTTGCGGCGGAGAAGGTTTTTTCGGATAGACCTGGAGCGAAAGGCGAGTCCGCCCTTTGTTATAATGCAGGTTCTTTCGGAACCGTTTTTTTTTGCGTTTTCGCATTCTGACTTACGGGTTTTTCCTTCGTTTTTATGTTATCCCGGAATCCGTTCGGTAACATTTGAGGAATGTTGTAGAGTTTTTCCGCGTTTTTTTTGAAGAATTTAAAAACCGACTCTATTTGAAAAAATCAATTTTAAGCGTAAATATTTTTCTTGAAATTTTTTAAATGCTGTGTTTTGCAGGTTTCCTTAACGGTTTTAACACTAATCGTATTGTTTTTGTAAGATAGACGCTTGCGTATTTGGCGTTTGAGGGATAATATGGAAAAGCATTGATTTCGGGGGTGTTTAAAAGTGAAGCTTGTAAGAACACAGGATTCTGCGGGTCAAATTCTCTGTCATGACATCACGCGGATAGTTCGCGGTGAAGTGAAAGACGTCGCTTTCAGAAAAGG
>CAMKAB010000169.1 GCA_946410375.1 uncultured Spirochaetaceae bacterium | reverse complement strand
CAGATTGCGAATGCGATCACTACAAACCATCCCGAGATTTACCTTATCGTCCTTCTTGTTGACGAACGACCGGAAGAGGTCACGGATATGAGGCGGAATGTTCGAGGGGAAGTTATCGCTTCCACTTTTGACGAGCAGGCGTCGCGGCACGTGAATGTGGCTGAGATGGTTATCGAGAAGGCGAAACGTCTTGTTGAGCATAAAAAGGATGTTGTTATTCTTCTCGACTCAATCACAAGACTTGCGCGCGCATATAACCAGAGCGTTCCCGCAAGCGGAAAAATACTTTCCGGAGGTGTGGACTCCAACGCTTTGCATAAGCCGAAGAGGTTCTTCGGGGCGGCGAGAAACATTGAAAACGGCGGTTCGCTTACGATTATCGCCTCCGCTTTGATAGAAACCGGTTCAAGAATGGACGAGGTGATTTTTGAAGAATTCAAGGGAACCGGCAACAGCGAAATCGTACTGGACAGAATGATGGCCGAACGGAGACTTTTCCCTGCGATTAACATCAAAAAGAGCGGAACGCGAAGGGAGGATCTGCTTTTGGAGCCGGAAGAGGCGAACAGAATCTGGATTTTGCGCAATAATGTTTTGAACAGATTGGAGGATTATGACATCACCAGTCTCTTAGTTGACAAAATGAAGAAAACAAAGAATAATGAAGCGTTCTTACGTTCTATGAATACGGGAAACATTCCCGCTGTCTAAAACGGAGACGGCGCATTAGGGTGAGCGCATAATAAGGGTGATTTTGGTGTTTTGTCGTCGATGCGATTGCGTTGTCGGCGATATGTTTAAAGTCGCGTTAAGGATTATGCGCAAGCCGAGAATAATTACTGCTGTATAAAAGCCAGCAGGGAAACGGAGAAAAAAATGAAAGAGAAAATTCATCCTAATTATGAATTGCAAGAAGTTCGTTGCACATGCGGCAACGTTATCAAGACAAGGACAACCGCAAAGAATTTGTCTGTTGAAATCTGTTCGGCGTGCCACCCGTTCTTTACCGGAACACAGAAGCTTGTTGACTGAACAGGTCGTGTGGATCGCTTCAATAAGAGATACGGGAAGAAAGACTGATTTTTTCGGTATTGTTTAAATAAGGGCGTTGCGGACTGTATTCCTTCGGGAATCCTGCAACGCTTTTTTTTGGCTTTTTTGCTTTTTTTATATTTTTTTTAACTGCCCGGGTATGATTAAGGCAGCCTTCCGGCTGCCTCATCCCACAAGTTTTTACACTGAACCTTTTTTATTTTACGTTTGAAGCGTTTGAGTTGCACGAGTACTGCTTAAAGCGACGCGAGAATCCGTCCTTTTTGAGAGTCCGTCCTTTTTCAGTGAGCCGGAGTTTAAATCGGGCTGGAAATCTGTGCAATCTCATTTTTGTTCGGAAATTTTTTCGTAATACTATTTTTTCCAAAATGCGCAAAGGGTTTTATAGTCTGTTTTGTACAAGCCGGAGCGCGGTTTTACCTCGGAGATTAGGACTTTTTTGTCTGTTCTGTATGATTTTTTTACCCGCGGATTTCCGTGTCTGTCCATATATACGCCGAGCGCTTTTGTGTATACGCGTTCAATTCCCTGGCATTCGGAGCAGTCTTCCATAAGGGACGTGCGTGTTTGAAAAATAAGCGCAGCATCAAGGACGGAAAGAATCCTGTAGCCGTACAGATAACACCTGATCCCGAAATCCACCACCTGCCAGTAGCCGCTTTTTATTTCAGTATCAAAGCCTCGAATGCGCTGAAACAGCGTTCTGTTGTAAAAACCGAGTCCGAGATATGGTGTAAGGGTGTTTTCTTCAACGTTTTCCGGCATTGAATCCACGATGCTGATCATTTTTCCGTCCGGTTTCGGTTCACGAACGGTGGGTTGAAATTCATGGAATTTATTAACGATTAAAGGCGCCTGGGCAACAAGCGTAGCCGAACGGTTGAACCGTTCAAATATTTCATTCGGTCTGAAAAGTTCCGGTTCCGCTATTGTGGAGGCGTCCGATCTTGTTACATAGAAATAAGATGAGGCACACTCTGCTGCTATTGCGTTCACCCGCGATGCGAGGTCTGTTTCCTGTTTGAAAATGATATATACTACATCGCTGTATCTGTCCTGAAACGTGAGAGAGGAGAATCTTCTTTCGTACGTTACGACAAAAAGGTTTCCTTTCATGTTTTCGTGGTACCAGCTGACTTCTGTTTCCAGTTGTTCCTTTGTTCCCATGTCCATAAGTCCGATGGTGAGAAGAGAGTCTTTCTGAAAGCGATTGAAGTTATAAGCAATACCGCCCTTGGTGTATAGCCTGTAGTTCTTTTCCATAGGTGTAAGAATAATCTCAAAAGGCGAGTTTTGCAACTTATCGTCTATTGCATAGAGTCCCGTAAAAGCGATATATTTCAATTGTAAGCGGGTTTTTGTTGTAAAACTATGCTGTTTATGGTTTTAAATGCCGGTTTTTGAATGAGAACCGGTTTTAGACGGAATAGAGGTAATGAAATGATTAACATAAAAGAATTGAAAACGAGACACGATGAGATTGCGGAGAATATCAGACGCCGCAATATGAAGGTTGACTTGGATGCCGTTATCGCCCTCCAGGATAAGAGGGCGGCTTTGAAGCAGCAGGCGGAGGAACTTCGCGCAAAGAGAAACGAGAATGCCTTGAAAATGAAAGGGAAGCTTGCTCCCGAGGAAAGGCAGGTCCTGATTGATGAAGGAAGAGCCGTAAAGGAAGATATTGCCAAGATTGAGGCTGAACTTGATGCGGTTGAGAAGGATTTTAACGCTTCCGTCCGTCAGATTCCGAACTACGCTCATCCTGCCGCACCTGTGGGAAAAGAGGATAAGGACAGTACTGCGATTAAGTTCTCAGGCGAGCCGACCAAGTTCTCTTTCAAGCCTTTGGACCATGTTGAACTCGGGGCGAAACTTGACCTGATTGATTTTGATACGGCCACTCGTGTGTCCGGTCCTAAATTCTACTATCTGAAGAACGAAGCGGTTCTTTTGGAGATGGCGCTTGAGAATTATGCGATTTCCATTGCAATGAAGCACGGTTTTACGCCGTTCATTACTCCGGACGTGGCTAAGGAAGAAATCCTTGAAGGAATCGGATTCAATCCGCGCGGTGAAGAGTCCAATATTTACACCGTTGAGGGAACGGGTACTGCGCTTGTGGGTACGGCTGAGATTACATTGGGCGGTTACTACAGCGGCAGGGTGTTTGATAAGAAAGAGCTGCCGATAAAAATGACGGGACTTTCCCACTGTTTCAGGCGCGAAGCCGGTGCAGCGGGGCAGTTCTCCAAAGGTTTGTACAGGGTTCATCAGTTCTCAAAGGTTGAGATGTTTATTCTGTGCGAGCCGAAGGACAGCGAACGTTTCCATGATGAGCTCCTATCCGTTGAGGAGGAGATTTTCTCCGGTCT
>CAMKAB010000168.1 GCA_946410375.1 uncultured Spirochaetaceae bacterium | reverse complement strand
TTATGCTCAAGGACGTCGCCGTTCCCTATTTCTTTGTGAGCGACCTTTTCTCGGAGGTCTATTATGACCTTGTCGGCCATATGCCCTGTCCAGAAGATTTGTAGCGGCAGCAGTCCTGAACCATCTTATATGCACAATAACCCCAGCTATGAGGAGTGATGCTGATGAAAAAGTTTTTAACCGTACTCGGCGTATTGTTTGTGATTTCCCTGGTTCTGCAGATGCTGGGGATTATGCCGGACGATGATGAAGATAAGAAAAAGCCGACCAAGACAGAGTATACCTCCGTTGAGGACTTCGAGAAGGATCTGGAGGACAACTATGACTTGAAAGATGTCACGGTCTCGTTTTCGGTTAAGGAGATTAAAGAGAAGTCTTCAAAGGGTTACACGCTTATTGCCGGGAAGCACCTTAATTTTCTTCCTGATAAGGCGCCGGATTCCGTTTCCGTTGGGGACACGGTGACCGTGAAGACGTCCAAGATAAAAAGAAGTGGGATCCGCTGGTACATCAACTGCTCTGTTGTTCAGGACAACTCTGTTTCAAGGTCCGTGGATGTTCCGACGCCGTCCGATGCGATTGCGGAGGCTCCTTCCTCGGCGCTCACACCTACGGATGTTTTTACTCCGACTCCGAACGCAACACAAACCCCAACACCTACTTTAGAGCCCACGAAAGAGCCGAGCGCTACACCTACCCCGACTCCGGAACCGACCTTTACTCCGACTCCTACGCCGGAGCCGATACCCGAATACACGACCAACACGTTAAGCGTGGCCCGTGAAGGCAAGGAGGGCTGGTTCACCTACGTAAATGACGAGGGCGACGTTCACGAATATGTTTTCGTTGATTTCGACGAAAAGTTTGTGTATCTCTACGATTATGACACCAAAAAGCCTTCCGAGAGCTTCGGTGCCTGTTTCCTTTTAACCGGCGGAGACCTGAACTCCGGCATAAACGTGAAAGGATATACCGATACGGAAGAGGTTAACTTCTCTTACCGTTTTGAGATTCAAAGAGTGCCGGATACGCTTGTCATGAAGGACTCTGACGGCAGCACGATGAAGCTGAAGGCGACGGATCTGATCGCGGCGGTAGATCTTTTGGAGAATGTTGACGTTTATGATTTCACCAATCCCGCTAATATCGTCCGTACCGCAACGCCCACTCCTGCACCGAAACATTATACGGGCAGGCTGGATTCCTACGAAACAGACGCATACGTGTATTACGTGGTCAATATCAACACCTACAAGTTCCATGAAAAGAACTGCCGTCATGTTAAACGGATGTATGAGGAGAATACCAACTACGCGACCGAGAACGGTTTCGCTTCGTGGGACGATGCCAGAAACTGGCTGATCAACCACGGCTACAGTCCCTGCGGGACCTGTTGCCCTTGATTTTTTCAAGAACGGAGGTGCCTATGAACGACAAGGTGATTCCTTTCTCGCTCACGGAGGAACGTGAGATCGTTAAAGCGCTGAATGTTGTCGGCGAGCGGTACGGTCTTCTGTGCGACGGCTCCAATCCCTTCGAACCGTATGGAATCGGTGACGAGATGCATTCCTATGCGCTTAGCTGCAACTATTTTGCGAACTACATGTTGGAGCACCCGAAATTCGAAGAAGCATCCATGAAGGACGGGATTCCGGCTCTTCCGAGTGACCTTGGGGACTACTTTGTCCGCTGCATCAACGGCGGGGTTTCCCTGGTCAGCGCCCATCTGGTCACCGATCATGACGAGGAAATGGTTCCGGAACGGGAGTGGGGTATCCCGATGTCCTTCTCGCTTGACCATTTATATCGTTATGGCTGCGCGGCCTCCACTTACTTTGCGGAAATTCCGCACTGTCTTGTCGATATGATTAAGGACATTTCCGGGAAAGAAGGGTTGGCTGAAAGAGTGGCCGCTGTTGCCGAGGATTACAAACGGTGCTGCCTTCGGTGCTTAAAACAGTTAAGTCCTCCACAGGGAACGCCCTGGCCATATTATTCCCGCGTAATTTCGCTTACCACCGTGCTGATTCGCTACGGGATCCGCATTTACAGGACATTTTACGGGTTTGAGGACAATGAATCGTCCTTCTGGAGCTCTTGGGACACCTATATGCCTTCGGATGCCGATGTATAAAGGAGGAAGAATATGAAGCGGAAATGGATCTCCGGGCGGACGATTCTTGACATCATAGCCGGCTATTTTTGTTTTCTCTTGAGCCTTGTGATGTATTGCTTTTTTCTGTTCGGAGTAATGCGTCCGTTCAGTATCTATTATGCGTATTTGACGCTTCTGTCGTCCCTGTGGTTTTTCTACCTTGCCCTGCGTGATTTTTCGCTGCGGTGGAAAAGGAGACGCTTGTCGCGCCAAGGTTATGGGAAGTCAGTTTTTTAAACGCGCAAAATGAAAAGAAGGCCGCAAAGCCTTCTTTTTTGTGCTCCGGAGTCATCCTTCGCTGTCAGATTCCGTTTCAAGCGTTTCCTCTCCGCTTTTTTCCGTTCTTTTCGCCTTTTCCTTCGGAATCCATTTGTAAGGAACGCGGCAATCGAGGCAGAGGATCCGGATATTCTTTTTGGTTCCTCTCACAGACTGCTTACAGTTCGGGCATGCGTACTTAAAGCTGTGCGTGCTTGTCGTTTCATCATCCTCGCCCTTTTTCTTCAGCTTCTGGTTTCGGTACCAAGCGCCGTCAAATGGGTGGGGGAGTTTTTTGTTGATCCCGAGAAGATACTCCTCGTTGGTTTTCGAGGTGGTATTGTAACCGCTGCTTGCGCGGATGCATTTCAGCTTGAACACCGTTTCAGCTACTTCGCGGAACCGCCTGTTGTGATAATATCCGTTCCGGGAACATTCCTTTATGCCGTTTCTGTGACAATATAGGTGCGTAAGCTCGTGCAGGATGGTATCGATGCATTCCGCCGGGTTACAGATGTAAAACTGCTCCGGATTGATGCAGAGTTCGTCCCGCTCTTCCTTGTTTACGGTCCATGCCATCGGGGCAAAGCGGCCGTAGCCGCCGCGCAGCTGCTGCACGTTCACGATGATGTTCGTTACGTCCAGCCCGAACAGCCTTGCGATAAAAAGAACGTTCTCGCGGACGTTTCTCTCGATCTCGTCCAGATGTCTTGTTGACATCTTCTTTTCCTCTTCCATTTTTGCTCCTTTCCATGAACCGTTTTTGAATGTTAACATTCAATTCTTTGTTCCATTGTAGCAGACTGCGAAGGGAAAGTCTACTGTGAATATTGTGTGTCAAGGTTTTCCCTTCTTTACAATTTATTTTGCGTATGCTAAAATATTGTATGGCTTTTATGAGAATTCGCGGTGCTGCTGCATAGGCATCACCATTTGAGATAAGGATGAATCGTATGGCGAGAATTAGTAAACCCAATTTACCCCCCCCCACGCAAAAAGCGAAAGAGCGGGCCGGTCAC
>CAMKAB010000167.1 GCA_946410375.1 uncultured Spirochaetaceae bacterium | reverse complement strand
GATGGAACCCTTTGGCTTGGAAAGAGGAGTCGAAAAGAAACTGACCAAAGCCAAGCACAAGGCATTGAGAGATTTTTATGCTGATGAAGCAAACAAGGCTCTTCGGCTGTCCGCCTATGAAAAAACATTTGGGAAGGAAGAAAACTGGTCCATAGACACGGTACTTCAATTTGCCGGTAATCTAAATCCTGATATGCGGTCAGAATCGTTGGGAAAGGATGTTATTGAGTACGTAAATCAAAGATTTAAATCCAATGCGACCTCAAGCTTCATGGTAGGAGTCGGGGGAACGTTCACCTTTATTTTCAAACCGCTCAAAGCGGGAGATGCCGTTATACAGTTCAGATACGCGCGCGCAATTGAGTGGGATCCGCCGATTGAAACGAGAGATGTTTACGTATCGGTTGACGAAGCCGGGAATGTAACGGTGAGAGGAAACGGGGACTGATTACCGCAGGTCTGATTACCGTAGGGCGGACATTGCAAGGAGGAATGTGCGCGGAGAGCGATATTTCCGACACCGTCGCAACAAACCGAGTCCCGCTTACCGGCAGGGCAAAACCCGAACCGCTTGAAAAATGATCATTCTTAAAACGGAAAACACCGCAGAACTCATTGTGAAAAAATCAAGATTCATCGCTTATGCGAAAAAATGCGATTCTATCAGCGAAGTGAAAGAACTCGTTTCCGCAACCCGCAAAGAGCACAAAGACGCAAACCATGTAGTCCACGCGGCTGTGGTGAACAACGAGTTCTCTTTTTCCGACGACAGAGAACCGAAAAACACCGCGGGAAGACCGGCGTTCGAGGTTCTGAAAGGAAGCGGAATTTCAAATATCTGCGTGCTAATCGTCCGTTATTTCGGCGGTACGCTCCTCGGAACGGGCGGACTTGTAAAAGCCTACGGAGATGCAACCCGTCTTGTTCTTCAAAATGCGGAAACAGAAGAAAAAACCGAAAAAGAACTCATCCGATTCTCCCTTCCATATTCCTTATATGAAAGCGTTAAACATGTCCTTGCCTCTTTCGAAGCTTCCGATGTCAAAGAGGCTTTTTTAAGCGAAATTGATATTTCCGCCCTGATAAAAAAAGATGATATTATTTTGATAAAAAAAGAATTATCAGATATTTCAAACGGAAAGATATCAGTAAAAACAGAAAAGCCGACTTGCTGAGACAAAATAAATTTACTCAAAAATTTCGCAGTAAAGACAGAAAAACCTTGTTATCCGCTGAATTGTTATCCGCTGAAAAAAGTGGGAATCTCTCCGAAACCGCTAAAAATTCTTTATCGAAGAAAAGGCAATCGACTCGTTCACAATCGGCAGCTCAGGAACCTCGCAAAATCATTTATCAAAGGAAAGATTCCGGTTCGAACCAAAACATCCCCGAGCTATTCAAACCTGCAATTTTCCGTACTGAACCGATTGTCTTCGGGATGATGAAGAACCCCTTTGGAATCCCTCATGTCCGTCCAAAGCGTCCTGTTAATATGCGAACCGAACGAGCAATTCTCAAAACGTGCGAAACTGTTAACCCCGCTTTTCCCCCACTGGTGCCAAGGACGGGCAAGGAACACGCTTTCCGCCTCCGCCTCATCGGTATGCGTCAATTTGCAATTTCTAAAGACCAATCCCGTGTCTTTATCCGCCATTGTTGACGGAGCGGCGACAAAACCTTTTCCGTTTGATACAATCCTGCAATTCTCAAACAGCGCATTGCTCCTTCCGAAGATGAAATCCACATTTCCGTAGATTGTACAATCCTTAAAACGACTCGTTATGCAGTCGGTAAACAGCGTATCCTGAAATCCAAGGAAAACACAGTGCTCGAACGTAATATTATCAGCGTGTTCTTCCGTGTAAAGCGCCACCGCCTGAAGCCCCATCAGATATTCCATCGGGATGCCCGTGCGTTCGGACTCTTCCTTGCGCTTTTCACGCATTCCGTAATAATCAAAATCGTTTTCAAAAATCACATTCTTAAACGTGATATCAGAACCTAAAACGGTAACCGTGGCGCTGTCCGATGTTTCAAAACCCGGAGTCTGCCCGTTATGGTCGTTCCACACAATGCGGCTCATATTTCCTTGAACGATAATATGACTCTGCCTGACGAACACCTTTTCCCTGAACGTCGCTCCGGGAGGAAGGACGTATTCGGTTCTCTCAAAATCACCCGTCCCGGCTTCGTAATTATCACCGTTCATAGCGCAATTATCCGGCGTCGCAATGAAAGATTTATCTCCCGTCCCGTTCTGCGTTCCGGCTTCGCATTCCGAAGCCCGGTGTTCCGGCAGTCGCAAGTCGGAATCGCCCGCCCCGCCCTGCACTGCCGCAAGCGGGATATCCTTTCCAAGAATATCGTTTAATGAATCCGTTGTTTTGATTTGTATTTTCATGAATCAATTCCTACGGAGAGAGAGGGATTTGAACCCTCGGTGAAGTTAATACCCCACGGCAGATTTCGAGTCTGCTACCATAGACCTCTCGGACATCTCTCCAAATTCCAAGGCTTTGAAAGCCTGCTTTATTTATAATACACAAAGTGATTTTAGGCAACGCCCCGCGTCAAAAATCCTCCGCAAGCCCTGCAAACCGCGCATGATTTCTAAAAAATGCGAAAACAGATTGAAAAAAAACGAAAAACCTGCCTATTTCGCGTACAAACGTATGGATTTTCCCACATTTATGAAATGGTCCGCAACACGCTCAACATTCTCCGCAAGAGAGAGGTACTGCGCACCGGCATTTGCCGTACACGTTCCCTTGTTCAGCCTTTCGATATGGTTATTCGCCATAGCGTTTGTATAATCATCAACCATATCTTCCAGTTCGTTCGCCTTATCCAGTTCGTAAAAATCTTTATAGTAATAAGCTTTGAACACATGCTCGGCAAGACTGTTCACATATCCCCGAACCGTTTCAATTTCCTGAATCGCATCTTCCGAAAACTTATCGTTCCCGCTGTTAAGACTCGCCTCGTACTCCGTGATATTCTCCGCATAGTCGCCCACTCTCTCAAAATCAGCCACCGAGCGGAACGTGGAAGCCAGGTACCTGATATCGTAATCGCTATGATCCACCTTCTGCAATTCAATTACGTAACGGGTGATTTCCCGATTCAGATAATCAAGTTCGTCCTCATTCGCCTTAAACGTTTCCAATTTCGAACTGTCCATCGTGCAGATTATATCAAGAGCCGTGTTAAAATTGGACAGGGCGATTTTACCCATATTTATCACTTCGTTTTTAACTTGACGCGCCGCAATGGACGGCGTTTTCAATAAATTATAATCCAGATAATACAGTTTCAAGTGTTTTTCAGGAATAACCTTATCCTTAATCACCTTCATTGAAACGGCTACAAGCGCGTCCACAAACGGTAAAAACACGATCACGTTAAAAACGTTGAAGAGCGTATGGAACATGGCGAG
>CAMKAB010000166.1 GCA_946410375.1 uncultured Spirochaetaceae bacterium | reverse complement strand
GCATATTACCCTCCAAATACTGAAAAAATTTCACTTTTCAAGCTTGACAGAGAACTAAGACTACTATACATTTAAGATGTGCTTATTATGTATTACTTAACAAACTGGTGTTTTTTGCTTAACAAAGTTCT
Source organism: uncultured Spirochaetaceae bacterium (assembly GCA_946410375.1). Taxonomy (GTDB): domain Bacteria; phylum Spirochaetota; class Spirochaetia; order Sphaerochaetales; family Sphaerochaetaceae; genus CAMKAB01. The sequence continues at coordinate 3,310 of CAMKAB010000166.1, read as the reverse complement.
CGGTTTGCGGAGTTACAGGTATCGCTTTGTTTGCGTTCCCCGCGCTTTGCTTCCGCCGTCGGTTTTCGCTTCGTCCGCCGGCTTTCGCTCCGTCCGCAGGGTCGCGTACTCCGAAAGTTTTGCTTCCCGCCGCGGGTCTCGCCCACCCTCCACCACGCCGCGCTCGCGCGGCTCTGCGTGCTCCGCAGGTTTCGCTGCTTCCGCGGGTAGCGCTTCCTCCGCATTCTCCACGCTCCCGAAGCCCCGCCCGAGAGCTTAAAACGCTGTTCCGCCCTTAAAAACAAAAGGTTTATGAATATCGTTTTAACATGTGTTAAGCATATATCATATGTATAGCTATTACTTTTATAGTTAGCCTAGTTCTGTCAAGAACTAGGCTAAGGGTATACCCTTAGCCTTTTCGCGCCTATTGAGGTTTAACTGTTTGTATGTGTAGTTTTTTTTGTAAAAAAGACTATTTATACAGAAGACAATCTTAAAGAATAATAGATAATAAATACCTCTTTCTTAGAATCTGGGAAACCGCGAGAAGGAATATCAAGAATCGCAATGTTGTATGAATCCCCCAAAGAAGCGCAAGAGACTCACTTATTACAAACCGGTTTCCCGCAAATTTCTGAAGTGAACCAAAAAGATAAATACAAAAGATAAATACAAAAAAATGTAAAAAAAAAGCAGACCGCCATGCGACCTGCTTTTTCGAAACTTTCGAAACCGATTTTCAAGAAACATTTCTTGCAACACCCGAAAGTTCCATTCCGTTATCAGAACAAGTTATGCTTTCAACGCATCTTTAGCTTTTGCAACAAGCGCACTGAATGTGCCCTTATCCTCAATCGCCATATTGGAAAGCGTTTTTCTGTTTAAATCAATCTTAGCAAGCTTTAATGCATGCATAAACTGAGAATAACTCAAACCCTCTGCTCTTACTGCGGCGGAAATTCTTGAAATCCAAAGTTTTCTGAAATCTCTCTTCTTTTCCTTTCTTCCTCTGTACGCATACTGTCCGGCTCTCGCCACAGCGTCTTTAGCAACGCGCCAGTTCGTGCTTCTTCTTCCCCAGTAACCCTTAGCAAGCTTTAAAACTTTTGCTCGCTTGTTCTTATGTTTTGTTCCATCTACTGCTCTTGGCATACTACTTTCCTCCTACATCAACCATACGGAAGCATTACTTTAACTTTTCTTGCTTCAGATTCGTGAAGAACACCCGCAGCACGTAAATTTCTCTTACGCTTTGTAGATTTCTTTGTTAAGATATGGCGAAGTCCCTGCTTTTTGTACATGACTTTTCCACCCGATGTAAGTTTGTAGCGCTTCTTAGCGGAACGTCTTGTTTTCATTTTAGGCATAATCAAACCTCTTCTCTGCGCGTTTGGGAAACAAGAACCCCAAACACTGCTTAATATGCGGAAATTTCAGAAAACCTCTTGCGAAAAGCAACCTGCTCTAAAAAAATCCGTTTTCAAGACTCATACGAGCCTCTTTTTCATTATCAGGAACCTTTTCGGTTCTACACTCACTCTCAGCCCTGGGTTTTCGCAACCGAGACACCCTTTTTCTTTCCGGAACTCAGCATCATAGACATGTTTCTGCCTTCCATTGCAGGCTGTGAATCAACGTTGAATACTACCTCTTTTTCTTTAAGAAGTTCAAGTATCCTGATTAAAACATCCCTGCCTAATTCCGTGTGGGCAAGTTCACGACCGTGGAAACGAATTGTCACCTTGCATTTATCCCCATCGGAAAGGAAAGAAGCAATCGCATCCGTCTTCACTTCCAAGTCATGGAAATCAATCTTCGGTTGCATACGTATCTCATGCATCTCAATACGTTTCTGATCCTGAATTTTCTTATTTTCCTTAGCGCGTTTTTCCTGCTGATATCTCCACTTGCCGTAATCAACAATCTTACAAACCGGAGGGTTTCCGTTTGGAGATATCTCCACCAAGTCCAACCCTGCTTCCTCAGCCAGCGCCAAGGCGTCAAAAAAACCCATCACTCCGCGTTTGTCATCGTTGTTGTCAATCACAAACACTTCTCGTGCTCTAATCTGTCTATTAACTCTAAGTTCTTGTTTAGCCAAGATTTACCTCTAATCTTTCATAAGATTCGGGCATTGCCGCGCCGTTTTTCAAAAGCCTGAGAAACGTAATCTTCGCTCACAATTCCGAAATAAAACGCAACCGTGCGACAAAGAACGACAAAGCCCCGCAATCCATTAGTCTAACGCATGTCCGGCTGATCCCAAAACATCAACTGTTTTATGCATATACATCTTCTTCAATGCTTCTCTTGCCGGTCCTAAATACTTTCTCGGATCAAATTCGGCAGGCTTCTCATCGAGCACCTTGCGAATAGTACCCGTCATCGCGAGTCTTCCGTCGCTGTCAATATTGATTTTACATACAGCGCTCTTCGCAGCCCGTCTGAGCTGATCTTCAGGAATACCCACGTTGTCCTTTAACGCACCGCCGTGTTCGTTAATCATCTTCACATACTCAACAGGAACAGATGAGGAACCATGGAGAACAATAGGGAAACCGGGAAGTTTCTTCTCAATTTCCGCTAGGATATCAAAGCGAAGAGGAGGCGGAATAAGAACGCCATCCGCATTGCGAGTGCACTGAGCAGGAGTAAACTTACATGCGCCATGGCTCGTGCCGATTGAAATTGCAAGGCTGTCCACACCGGTCTTTGAAACAAAATCAATCACCTCTTCCGGGCGAGTATAATTGGACTTTTCAGCCGCTACGTCATCTTCTATTCCGGCAAGAACGCCGAGCTCGCCTTCCACTGTTACATCAAACTGATGCGCATATTCAACAACTTTGCGGGTTACCGCCACGTTTTCATCATACGGAAGATGGGAACCGTCTATCATAACGGAAGAAAAACCGTTATCAATACACTCTTTACATGTTTCAAAACTGTCGCCGTGGTCCAAATGCAAAACAATAGGAATATCACATCCAAGTTCATGAGCATATTCCGTGGCGCCGCGAGCCATATTCCTGAGCAAATTGATATTCGCATAATCACGCGCACCCTTGGAAACCTGCAAAATAACAGGACTCTTCGTTTCAACGCAAGCCATAATAATAGCCTGAAGCTGTTCCATGTTGTTAAAGTTAAATGCAGGGATCGCATATCCGCCCTTAATAGCCTTAGCAAACAGATTTCTTGTATTAACAAGACCCAAATCTTTGTAAGATGTCATAGCGTAACTCCTTAATTACAGAAACTGTCAAGACCCTCTTTTACGAGAAATCTCAAAATCCTAAAATCACCCGAACAAACCGCCGAAATAACG
>CAMKAB010000165.1 GCA_946410375.1 uncultured Spirochaetaceae bacterium | reverse complement strand
TTTAAGTTCGCGGTTTTCCATTTAGCTTACATAAATTGATATAATTTATAAAGTGTTATTAGTTCTAAATAAATATTAAGTTAAATTTTTGCAAAAAATTTTAAGGGTATACCCTTAGCCCGGTTCTTGACAGAACCGGGCTAACCGTTAAAGGAACAGATACACATATGATATATGCTTAACATATGTTAAAATGATGTTCATAACCTTTTTAGGGATTGAGCGGAGTTTTAACATCCCGTGTCGGGCCGTGTAATGTGCGCCTGCGAATACTTCGCTTTGTTTTGAGGCTGTCGGAGCGGAGATTTTGCAGGATTGCGGGTCGTGCAGACTAACGTGTGTAATTGATAAAATTGTACTTGACACCTTAACAAAAAATAATTATTATTTAATACATAAGGGTAAAATGTCTATGCGTAATTTTTATACGGATAGCCTGAAAAGGGATGTCTGGCGCTCCGTTGTTGCGTTAAAAAAAGGAATGAGGCATGAGATTTTTACACTTGTCAGACTTGCATTTGGGGAAAAAACTCGGTGAGTACTCTCTTAATGAAGATCAGGAACATATTTTAAAACAGATTCTTGCCGTGATAGATTCGAAAAAGCCGGATGCGGTTCTTGTTTCGGGAGATGTTTTTGATAAAACGGTTCCTACCGAAGATGCAATAAAGATGTGGGATTCTTTTTTGGATGGTGTTTCCGTAAGAAAAACGGAGCTTTTCGCTATCAGCGGGAATCACGATTCGGCAATTCGTTTTTCGTCGCACCATTCTTTGATTCACGGTTCGGGAATCCATTTTTCAGAGCCGTACGGTGGAAGAATGTCTCGCTTTGTCTTAAAGGATGAGTACGGAGTCTGTAATGTGTATCTGCTTCCTTTTGTAAAACCTTCTACGGTACGTAATTTTTTTCCTGAAAAGGAAATAAATTCGTATGATGAGGCAGTGGCGGCAGTGATTGAAAATGAAGCGGTAAGCAAAGATGAACGGAATGTTATCTTGTCTCACCAGTTTGTCACGGGTGGAATGCGTTCGGATTCCGAGGAACAGGTGGGGAACATAGATAATATAGATGCGTCTTTGTACGATGATTTTGACTATGTCGCTTTGGGGCATTTGCATAGGGGGCAGTGCATTTCCAGAAAGGAAGTCCGGTACTCGGGGTCTCCGCTTAAATACTCCTTATCCGAAAAAGATGATAAGAAGAGCGTTTCTCTCATTGAATTGAGAGAAAAGGGAAATGTGATTATCGAAGAGATTGTTTTAAAGCCGCTCCGCGATGTTGTTGAAATTAAGGGAAGTTTTAAGGAACTTACTTCGAATGAGGAAACAGCCGAGAAGAATAAAACGAGTTTTGTTTATGCTGTTCTCACTGATGAGGAGGAAGAAATAAACGTTTTGGGAAAACTGAGAAGCGTCTTTCCCAATCTTGTGAGCATTCGGTACGATAATTCCAGGACAAGATCGGCTTCCGAAATTGATTTTGTGTCAGATATAGAGGAAAAAAGCCCCATCGAGTTGTTTTCATTATTCTTTAAGATGCAAAATAGTAAGGAATTAAATGCCGAACAGGAAAAATTTATCAAAAAGGAGATTGAAGAACTGAATGATCCGGTAAGCATCAGGGAGGCGGTGTGATATGAGGCCTTTGTACCTTACCATGACGGCATTCGGGACTTATACGGATAAAACAGAGATTGATTTTTCGCTTCTCGGAGAAAACGGATTATACCTGATAACGGGAAAAACGGGTTCGGGGAAAACAACGATTTTTGATGCAATCTGCTATGCTTTGTACGGAAAACCGAGCGGGAGAAATATAACTGGCGAAATGATGCGCTCAAAGTATGTGTCTTCGGATGTTCAGACCGAGGTTTCTCTGCTTTTTTCTCATCATTCAAAGGAGTACAAGGTTATCCGGAGACCGGGGCGTTCGGTTGAGGGCTCAAAAACAAAAATTCCGGAATCCGCGGAATTGTACAAACCGAATGGAGTTATCGTATCTAAAAAACAGGATGTGAATGCGGAAATTAAGGATTTGCTGGGAATAAACGTCGATGAGTTTTGTCAGATTTCCATGCTTGCCCAGGGTAATTTCTTAAAATTTCTTCTTTCGGATACAAAAGAAAAAGAGGTGATTCTGAGAACGGTTTTTAAAACATCGTTTTATCAGGAATTGCAGGATCGTTTGAAATCCGAGTTGAATAGTATCTTTTCGAATTATAAGAACAATCTCTTTGCGATTAAAACGTATATTAAGGCTATAAACACCGGTTCGGACGAAGAAAGGCAATCAAGAATTGCTTACTATGTAGAGCATTATGATAATCCTGCGGACAGAGCGGAACGTTTCATTGAAAAAATGCTTGCGGAAGACAATGCTTTTCTGTCCGAATTAAAGAATAAGAATGAAAAACTGGATGAAGCGTTAACGGACTTGAATTTGAGTTTGGGAAGGTTTGAAGAGATACAAAAATCGCTTCTCGCTTTAGAAGAAGTGAAAAAAAGGCTGGATTCTTTGGAAGTTCAAAAGGAGAAATTGTCTTTTGAGTCCGGTGTTGCAAAAAAAGAGTTGGAGCGTAAAGATGAAATTATAAGCGAGATAAGCCTGATTGAATCCGATCGGGATAACTATGAGAAAACTGAGACTTTCAGGTCGGAGTATGAACAGGAAGAAAAAGAAGGGAAAATATCCGCAAAAAAACTGGAAAGGGATAAATCGGATCTTTCCGAAGCTGAAAAGCGATACGAAGACTTCCGGAGAGAGTACTCAAAGCTTGAGTTTGCAGGAGAGAACTCGGAGAAATATAAGGTTGAACTGGAACGGGTCAGGGAAAAGCGGGAACGACTAAAAGAACTGTGCGAAAAAATCGCTCTTTGCAATACGTATAAGGAAGAACTTAAAGATAAACAGAGAATTTATTTATCCGATAAGGAAAAATATAATAAATATCTGAATAGGTATAACGAAAGATATCAGGCGTTTTTAGATTCGGGAGCCGGGATTTTGGCGGATTTATTGGAGGAAGGAAAGCCGTGTCCGGTGTGCGGCTCCACCTCGCATCCGCATCCTGCAGTGAAACATCCCTTCGCACCTACGGAGGAGGAGTTAAAGAAAGAGCGGGATATGCTGGATTCTTTGCAAGATGCGGAAATGGCTTCTTATAGCAAATGTGCTGCGCTAAAGGCGAAAGCGGACTCGTTGACGGAGACTGTTTTAAAGGAAGCGAAGGAAAAAATCGGAATAAACATAGATAAAGAAGAGGAAAAAATAAAAGAGTTGTCAGATATTTTTGCCGCGGAGTGCGGCGCCTTAGAGAAGAAGATTTCCGAAGAAGAAGCTAATAAAAACAGAAAGAGGGAATTATATCAGAGCATAAACGAATATGAGAAAAAAATAAAAGAAATCAGGGAAAAAGTTAGTGCTGAAGAGCTTGCGTTGCAGGTTCATCGCTCT
>CAMKAB010000164.1 GCA_946410375.1 uncultured Spirochaetaceae bacterium | reverse complement strand
CTTTTGGGGGAAGATATAGGAATTTACGGCGGTTGTTTTAAGGTTACGGAAGGACTTAAAGCGGAATTCCCCGATCAGATAATAGACACTCCGGTGTCTGAAGAAGGCTTTGCAGGGCTTGCCGTGGGCGCCGCAGCAATGGGAATGAATATTGTCATTGAGATAATGTACGCTGATTTCTTTACGCTCATATCGGATGCAGTTGTAAATCATGCCGCAAAAATGCACTTTATGAGCGGCGGAGACTTTAACTGCCCCCTCACCGTTCGTCTTCCTTTCGGAAGCGGAACCGGCCACGGACCGCAGCATACGTCCAGCCCGGAAGCGGCTTTTATGAATGTTCCGGGACTGAAAATAGTATCTCCGTCCACCCCGGATGCGGCATATTTCCTTTTACGGGAAGCCATAAGAGATCCGAATCCCGTGCTTTTCTTCGAACATAAAATGCTTTACGGACTTGATGAAAGCTTTTTTAAAAACATAAGCCGCGCTAAAACAACCCGGGAAGGTCTTTCAGATGATTCAGCGGACAGTCCGACGCTCAAAATCGGACAAGCGAGACTATTGAAACAGGGCTCGGATGTTACTATTATCTCCTATTCTCACGGAATTATCACCGCTTTAAATACGGCGAAAAGGCTTGAACAACAAGGAATTTCCTCCGCGGTGCTTGATCTTTGCACCCTCAAACCGCTTGACGAGAGAACAATCTTATCCGCGGTTCAGAAAACGGGACGCGCTGTTATCATACAGGAAGCCCTCGCTTTCGGAGGAGTTGCGGACGCAGTCTGTTCGCTCATCTCTTCTGATCCGAAAACATTTTCCTCTCTTAAAGGCGCTCCCCTCGTGACAGGTGGAAAAAACACCCCGATTCCGTTTAATAAAGAGCTGGAAGAATCTGTTATTCCGAATGAAGAAGAATGTGCGGAGAAAATCATAAAAACCTTTTTTAGTTTCGCAGAATGCACATTGAAGCGGAAGTGAATACTAGCGGACTTTTTTTCTGCTCAACGTCGCAAACCTCGCACCTGTAAACGCCCAAAATTCCAGCATCAGAATATTTTCCGAAAACACCGCAATCCCGGACTTTTCGTAATCCAAAAACGCAAAAGGAAGCCTGAAAAACATATAATCAAAAATTCCGTTTCTCAGGAAAAAGAATAAACCCGCCGCTGCAAGACAGCAAAAGAATATAGCAAGCGCATGCTTTTTACCGTTAGAAAGCTTCATTCTCGCCGTGATAACCGGAATATGAAGTCCGAGATGCATTCCCATCAGAACGAAAGACCAGTAAGAAAAAGAAAGATGCATTCTTCGAGCAACAGACGGTTTCACCATCCCGTACAAAAAAGGCACGGCGTACCCGCTCATAGCCATTCCTGAAAAGGCGGTTAGAACAAAGGCCAAAAGAAGCAATGCGGTAACGGCAGTATTTAAAAACCGGTAAACATTATATTTCCCCTTAAAAACAGAGCCGTACCACCTGCGATTTAACACCTGATGAATAAGCACAAACGCCGTCATCAGCATTCCTATCCACTCATGCGCCGCCTCTCCCGTAACCTGAAAAGCCATAAGACAAAGAAGGGGTATTGTCATACAAACATCAACACTCCTTTTCAACATCATTGTTTTATTTTTTTTCTGCACACAAACCTCTCTTCTCCGGTTCCGCTGTACGACTCGCCGATGATATTCGCATGCGATTCTTTTGTCGGTTTTTTCCGCCTATCACATGCTTTCCACGCTGATAAATGACTTTTAGGATTGCGTACGTAAAGTTTTTTCAGCCTATCGCATGCTTTCCATCCATGCCGATAATTCTTTTTCCGATACCCCGGCTCCAAAGCGTTTTCCTGCAAGCCAGTTTCCGCTTTTAGCATTGTCAGCAAGGTTTTTTCAGCTCCTTCCCATTCCGCTGCCGCCGGAAGTACAGAACGGAATCATTCTTATACCGTCAAAATTATAGCTTTCCACAAACGTATCCATTATGCGAGGCTCTTCACCCCACCAAATCGGATATCCGATATAAACCGTAGTGTAGCCGTTAAGGGACAAAGACTTACTGCCGATTTTCGGACGGGAAGAAGGATTATTCTGTTCGCGCGTAGACCTGCTGTTTGAATTATTCCAGTTTAAATCCTCCCTTGTGTATTCTTCAGAGGCCTTAATCTCATACAGATCCGCACCCGCGATCGAGGCTATTTTCTCGGCAATCCGCTTCGTCGTTCCCGTGGCGGAGAAATAAACAACAAGCGTCTTTCCGACACCGGAATCGACGGTTTTTACAGAACTTCCCGATTTCGCGGAATTGCCGGACTTCGCAGAATTACCCGACTTTGCGGAATTTCCGGATTTTGCGGAATTGCTTCCGTTAGCGTTTTTACCGGCTGCAAAAGACGACATCGATAATACCGAAAACATAAGGGCTGTTAATAAAATAGCTTTCTTCATGCTGTTATTTCATCTCCTTTTCCCAAAAACGAATAGCATTTATTCCGAGCGAAGCGGCAACTTTTTCCAACTCCTCAATCTCTTCCGGTTTCAATTCAATGCTCATAGCTTTTACCGCATCTTCAACATGAGACGCCTTTGTAACCCCGATAATAGGAAGCGTTTCCTTTGCAATAGCCCATGCAACAGGTATCTGTGCAATATCAACACTATGAATCCCGGCAATCTTTTTCAATTCCGCATTAAGAACTTCCAGTTTATCAAGAACAGGATTGTACGCCTTCGCCCGAGCAGACCCATCAGGCATCGGATGAGCCATATCGTATTTCCCGGACAATGCACCCTGCTCCAGCACCATGTATGAAAAGAAATAAATATCGTTTTCCTTACAATAATCCAAAATTCCCGATTCCTCAGAGGATCGATTTATCAGACTGTAATGGTTCTGTACTGCCGAAAGACGTAATCCGTGAGCCTTTAAAATATCATTCGCCTGTTTAATCTCAACAAGATTGTGATTGGAGACTCCGAGAAGCGGAATGTTTTCCTTTCCCTCGTAATATTTCGCAAGTTCAGTCGTCCACTTCGGCGCTCCGGCAACATTATGAATCCAATAAATATCAAACCGATTCAAATTCATCAGTCTAAGCTGCATTTCAACCATATCCGCCATAGCTGAGGGAGAAGAATCATCCGCAAGTTGAGGAGTGAACTTATCCGATATCAGATATGAATCCCTCGGAAGGTCTTTCAAGAAACCTGCGAGAACTTTCTCGCTCGTCCCCATTCCATACGCATAAGCGGTGTCCCAAAGATTAAGACCGTGCTTCATTGCTATATCAAACACCGGCTTCAAGTTTTCCGAAGAAAAATCTGTTCCGAATGTTCCGTCATTTCCCCAAGCCCATGCGCCAAGTGCGATTTTCGGTAAATTTTTCATGTTATCTCCTTGTTTAAATATACTCTAAATGTTTCAACTGTGCATTTTGAAATTACCAAGCGTCCTGTAGAGAA
>CAMKAB010000163.1 GCA_946410375.1 uncultured Spirochaetaceae bacterium | reverse complement strand
TTTTTAAAAGCGACGTTCACTTATAAAGGAATACTCAAAATAATCTTTCTTATATCAGTTTTTCACGATAATTAGGAAAATTTTTTCCTATGTAAAAATCATTTAATACATAGCTTAGATTTATTTTCTCTTTTCCGCATTTCCCGGAGAATATTCTTTCTTTTAAAAATTCGTTCAGTAAACTTCATAAATTAAAAATATCTTTTTAAATAAATATAAAAAAAACATCAGGGAAAAATCCCTGATGCCAAAACTTCCAGCCTTAAAAACTTCATAAAGCCATGCAAAACTATACAAAATAGTATCTTAAAAGACCAAAGCAAATATTAACTTACCGGTACTTGTTTCCTCCGACTATCCGATACCCGAAAAAACAGGCAAAAACTGCATCCCACTGAAAACTTAACTCTCATTTCCGTTGCTATCTGTCGTAATATCGCCTTGGGTTTCTTCGGAAGGACTCGTTTCATCGCCTTTTTCCTCTTCCTGATACACAGTGCTGCACAATGAGACAATCTTATCATCATCGGTTTTAAGACGTACAACATAAATACCCTGAGTATTACGACCCTGCGTTGTAATATCCTTAACGTGAGTTCGGATTATATAACCGTTTTTAGTAATTGCCACAATATCATTTTCATCAGATACGGAAAGGGCGGAGACAATGCAATTGGATTTTTCTCCGAGTTTATAAATAATCTGACCTCCCGTAGCTCTTCCGTGCTGATTTAATGAGTCGTATTCAACCTGTTTTCCGCGTCCGGTATCGGTTACCATCAGTACTTTACGGTTATTATCGACTCTGAGGAGCCCCACAACTTCATCTCCATCTTTCAGTCTTATTCCTTTTACACCTCGTGCTGTCCTACCCATAGACCTTATGCTGTCAGCGTTAAACCGCAATCCTCTGCCGTCTCGGGTGATAATCATTCCTTCATCACCTGACTTTACAAAAATACAGAACGAAAGAATATCTCCCTCATCAAGATCTATTGCTTTAACTCCGTTCTTACCTCGTTTAGTAAGGAGTCCTAACTGAATCTGTTTCACAATACCAAATCTAGTACACATAAGGAGATAGGAATTAAGATCATCGGAAGAGAAGTTAATAACCGATGTGATTACTTCATCAGGCTCCATCTTTGTAAGGACAGCTTTCAAACTTACTCCCTTACCGGTTTTGGTTCCTTCAGGAATTTCCCATGTCTCCAAAACAAAGGCTCTTCCCTTATTGCTCACATACATAATATAGTCGTGCGAATTAGAGGTAAAAATATGTTCAATAAAGTCGTCCTCACGAAGAGTGGCGCCGCGAACACCCATTCCGCCGCGGTTCTGACTCTTATATTCCTCAACAGGAACTCTCTTAACAAAACCCTTATGAGTTCCCACAACGACGCAGTCTTCTTTCTTAATAAAATCCCTGTCTATCATTCCCGAAATTTCGCGTTCCTGAATTTCGGTACGTCTATCATCTCCGTAATCACGGGAAAGTGTTTGTATTTCTTCCTTAATTAAAGCAAGCATCTTCGCTTCATCGGAAAGGAGATCTTTATAGTGCGCGATTTTAACCTCAAGTTCGGAAAGCTCATCAAGAATTTCCTGCGTTTCAAGATGACTTAAACGTCCTAACCTCATCTGAATAATTGCGTTCGCCTGAATTTCGGTTAGAGAGAACTCTGTTTGCAACGTTTGATTAGCAGTTTGATTATCCGGTGAAGCTTTGATTATCTCTATTACCCGGTCTATGTTCTCAAGTCCGATTTTAAGTCCTAAAAGAATATGCTCTCTCGCTTCCGCCTTTTCCAGGTCAAAACGGGTTCTGCGCGTCGTAACTTCTTTTCTGTGCTTCAAATAATAATAAAGCATATCCTTCAAATTAAGGAGCCGGGGTCTGCCGTCAACAAGAGCTAAATTATTAACATTGAAATTACTCTCCAGAGCAGTGTATTTGAAAAGGTGATTCACTATGATGTCGGACACCGCACCTGCCTTTAATTCAATCACAAGGCGGATTCCCTCTCTGTCCGATTCATCCCGCACAAGAGAAACATCCTTTAACGTGCCGTCTTTCCGTAATTCTTCGATTCTATCCTTTAAATCACGCTTATTTACCTGATACGGAAGTTCGGTGAACACAATAGCATCGTGCGTCTTATGCTCTTCTATGTGATACCGTCCGCGAAGAACAATTTTTCCGCGGCCCGTTTCAAACGAGTCTTTAACTCCTCTGAGACCGCAAATAATACCGGAAGTAGGGAAGTCCGGTCCCTTAATATAATTCATCAATTCAAGAATGGTGATATCAGGGTTATCAATAAGAGCACAGAGAGAATCGCAGATTTCCCGTAAATTATGAGGGGCGATATTCGTTGCCATACCTACGGCGATTCCCGAAGAACCGTTCGCCATCATAAAAGGAAAGCCCGAAGGCAGAACGGAAGGTTCCTGCAAAGAGTCGTCAAAGTTGTTTACGAAATCAACGGTGTTTTTCTCAATATCGGATAACATCAGCTCGCCGATACGGCTCATCTTCGCTTCCGTGTATCTGTATGCCGCAGGCGGATCGCCGTCTATTGATCCGAAGTTACCCTGAGGATGCACCACCGGATAACGCAAAGAGAAGTCCTGAGCGAGACGAACCATAGCATCATAGACAGAAGCATCTCCGTGCGGATGATATTTACCTAACACATCACCAACGATTCTCGCGCTTTTTTTCGTTCCGCCGGAAGCCTTGATTCCGAGTTCAAACATATCGTACAAAATACGTCTGTGAACAGGCTTTAAACCGTCCCGCACATCAGGAAGAGCGCGACTCACTATAACGGACATGGCATAATCCAAATAGGACTTTTTCATCTCTCCCGATATGTCCGAAACAAGAATTTTGCTCTGATTCCCGCCGTTTGATATATCCTGATTCATCAAAACGTTCTGATTTTCCGGGTCGTTTCGGTTTATCACTTCGCTTTGAGTATCTGTTTTCATACCATTCTCATTATTATCCATATGTATTTCCTTTTAAATTTCAAAACTCTCTTTACATAATTCTGCGTAATTCAGACCGCACCGCATATTCATGTTTAACGCTTTGCAAGCAGCCCGGCTTATTTAATATTTCCGATAAACATAAAAAGCTTATTAAAACTGTTCTACAAAGCTTTCCGACACATAACCGAATTTCACCAAATCCGCCTACGCATCGATATTCGCGTAAGTGGCGTTATTTTCAATGAACAGACGTCTCGGCTCAACATCCTCGCCCATAAGCATTGAAAACACCTCATCCGCTTCTATCGCGTCGCTTAAATGCACCTGTGTAATAAACCGCCTCGCCGGATCCATCGTGGTTTCCCAAAGCTGTTCGGGATTCATCTCACCCAAACCTTTATATCGCTGGATTTTATAGCTTTTTTCATCATCAGCTGAAAGGTTGTTCTCCGCCAGGATTTTTACTCTTTCTTCCTCG
>CAMKAB010000162.1 GCA_946410375.1 uncultured Spirochaetaceae bacterium | reverse complement strand
ATGTTAAGTATAGGGTTGTTGCTTAATCCCACCAAAAAAGTGCAAGAGCCGCAAATAATGAGTTTTGAAAGTCCGGATATTTAAAAGATATGCAAAAAAAAGACTGCCTTTTCAAGCAGTCTCGTTGCCTTCTCCAGGAGTTGAACCAGGGACACACGGATTTTCAGTCCGATGCTCTACCAGCTGAGCTAAAAAGGCATACAACGATTTTATAATGAAATCTGAGTTTTATGTCAAGTAGTGAAAAAATATTTGTTGTTTTTTTTGTCGGATTGCTGAAAATGCAGGCTCTGAAATAATATTCCCCGCATTTCAGGTGGCAGAAACGGTTTCAAACCGATTGTTATAATGGAAATTGCAAAAAACAGGATGAAAGAGAATTCAAGGAAACGGCAACAAAAAATCGGGAAATTAGTTATTTATCGGTAATACAAAGAAATCTGTGCTTTTTTTGTTGTGTTTTGTTAAAATCACGTGTAGTATGATTATATGTTTATTATGTTACGGGCGTAGTTTTGTTGTTTTTTTCAGTAAAGTTACGGCATTTTTGAGCAAAAGATGTATTTTTGTTGCATAATAAATGCTATTTATTATTTTATGGAGGTCGTTATGGCTAGCGGTGTTATTACAGCTGTTGTTGTAATCTACATGATTGCAATGTTGTACATCGGATACAGATCCAGCAAGCAAATTTCCAACAACGAAGATTTTGTGGTTGCGGGAAGAAGACTTGGTCCGTTTTTGATGATGGGAACGCTTGCCGCAACCGAAATCGGAGGCGGTTCGTCGTTGGGCGTTGTGCAGAACGGAATGGGAAAATTCGGAATCTCATCCGCCTGGTACATCATCACGATGGGACTTGCGTTCATAATTCTGACATTTCTGGCTCCTAAGCTCAGAGAGACGGTTGTTAAGACGGTGCCTGAATTCTTCAGAAGAAAGTACGGAAAGGGTTCCGGAATCATTACCGCTCTGCTTATGTTTGTTCCTCTTGTGGGACTTACGGCGGGGCAGTTTATCGCATCGGCATATATTCTCGCCACGATGCTGGGTTTAAGCTACAAGACTGCTGTTATTATTGTCGGAATTGTTGTTACAATCTACGCAGTAATGGGCGGAATGTGGTCTGTAACAATAACAGACTTTGTGCAGGTCTTCCTGATTGTTATCGGAATGGCTTTGGCTCTTCCTTCCGCTATCAGTTATGCCGGCGGCTGGGCAAACGTTAAGGCAAATGTTCCGCCGGAAACCTTTAATATGTTCAAAGGTTACAGTCCTATGGCGGTGATAAGCCTCGTTATTATGTACGTGGGCACGTTCACAGTCGGACAGGAAGCTGTGTCCAGATACTATGCAGCAAAGAACGGAAAGGTGGCGAAGCAGGGTTCTGTTTTGGCGGGCGTTGTGAACTTTGTGTACGCGTTCATTCCTGCTCTGATGGGCGTTATCATGCTTGCGCTGATCAATATGGGCAAGTTCGGAAGCGAGGACTTTGCAGCGGTTGGAGCGAGATACGCTCTTCCTGTTCTTGCGGTAAAGGTTATGAATCCGATAATCTGCGGACTTCTTTTCTCGGGAATTATTTCCGCAACGATGTCTTCTGCGGATTCCGATCTCTTGGGCGCAGGATCTATCTTTGCAAACGATATCTACAAGCAGGTGATAAAGCCTTCCGCATCGGATGCAGAAGTTACAAAGGTTACGAGAATTACAATGGTCTGCGTAGGACTTTTGGCTTTGCTCTTCTCATATTTCAATACGTCAAACCTTATCAGCATTCTTACATTCTGCTTCACTCTCAGAGCTGCGGGAACATTCTTCCCTTACGTCATGGGACTCTATTGGAAGAAGTCTTCAAATGCGGGTTCGGTGGCTTCGCTGATTTGCGGAACAATCGTGGTTGTCGGAATGGACAACTTCAAGTGGGCTCCGGGAATCAAGAGCTTCTTTGGCGGACAGACAATAGTTCCGGGCTTGATTGCCGCATTCATCGCTTTTGTTCTCTTCTCTTCGCTTATGCCCAGCAAGAAGCAGACTTTGGAGCTTGAAAAAGAATAAGACAGGTATGCGCTTGATTCGGCTTTGTCGGATAGCGTGACACAACCGCAGGAAGGGCGGTATGTGATTAACCGGTTTTACCGGAAAACAGTATGATTTCGTCTTAAAAAAAGTTAAGACACGGAGACTGTCGCACGACTTATGATATTTCCTTATCGCGAAATATATTAGGAATGCGGCAGTTTTTTATGTGCGTTTGTAGTTGCGGTTTTTCGTTTTGCGGAGATTCTTTAGAGAATTTAAGTGTTTTAACGGCGGTTCTTAACGCATACGGATAATTCGAGGATTCTCTGTATGGCGCGCTCCTGAGTTTTAACGGCGGTTCTTGACGCATACGGATAATTCGAGGTTTTTCTGTATGGCGCGCTCCTGAGTTTTAACGGCGGTTCTTAACGCATACGGATAATTCCGTATGTTCATTGAGGGCTTCAGGGTGTCTTCAACGCCGTTTTTGTTAAATTAAACAACGGATAGATAATTAAACAACGGATAGATAATCTCTCGAGTTTTCCGGGTTCTTCAAAAGCGTTCAGGCTGCCTTTGTTGATATATCCTTTTGACAAAGACTGTATTTGAAATATAATGGTTATGCGCGTTTTGAAACGGAAATACGTTTTGAAACAGAAGACGCTTTGAAATAAGAAAACCGGGCTGTTTCGTTTTTGAAAGATTAGGATTATTGACGGTTCGAATTTATTTTTGAGAGGTTGAATTGCGGATTACGAGGCGCAGCCGGATAATCTGACAGATTCATTATAAGGGGATTGAAATTGAAGATAGTTATAGCAGGTGCCGGAGCGATGGGGCAGATGTTAGGGCTTTTTTTGACTCGCGGAGGAGCGGAAGTTTCTTTGGTTGTCCGCAGAAAAGAAGTTAAGGATGTTCTTGAGAATCAGGGGCTGAGCTTTAAGGTATACGGTGAAGACGATTCTGAAGATGCAGATTCGAAGAATGAGCCCGTTAAGATAAAGACGTATGTGGGAAGCGAGGGAATAAAAGATTGCGATGTCGTTTTCATAACCGCAAAAGGAACGGATACCGAGGCTGTTTTACAGAGCATTAAGCCGATTATCGGAGGAAACACTTGCGTCTGTTCCTTACAAAACGGTATCGGAAATGTTGATATTATAAAGAAATATGTAAAAGAAGAGAATGTGTATTACGGATGTATGAATCTTTCCGCCACAATAGTGTCTCCCGGTCATCTTGAGGGAAGCCTGTTCGACGGCACATGCATATATCTGGGTTCTGTCGTAAAGGGTAGAAAACAGGAAAAAACGGGTCGGGAGATAGCTGAGGCGTTTATAAAGGGAGGTCTTTCAGCCGAATACACGGATGATATAGACAAAGAGGTGTGGAACAAGCTGCTTGTGAATATCGCAGTGAATGCGACCTGCGGTCTGGTTCGCCTCAGAGGAGGA
>CAMKAB010000161.1 GCA_946410375.1 uncultured Spirochaetaceae bacterium | reverse complement strand
TTGCGTTTATCTCCCGGCTCTCAAGCGTTATATTGTTCGCAAGCGCAATGCTCTCCAGAAAGGTCAAAACCTGCACCTCATTGTCTTTCGCGTTTTTAAACGGACAAAACGATGTTTTATCCACCATGGGGAAGAAAACTTTCCCTCCGTTTTCCTGAACGCTGCGAAGCATGGATAGCCCCATATCCAGATACACAACCTTAGTATTCGGGTATTTCAACCATTCGTTTGCAAGAAGACAAAGCGTTGTGGATTTGCCTCCGCCCGTTAAACCCGTTATCAGAGAATGTCCGAAATTTCCGTAATTCCCGCATGGAGAAAACCTGAAAAGCCCGCTTCCCCGTGTTTTTCCATACAACAAAGGTTCCTCAGAACCGGTAATCTTTTTCAAAAAAGCCGAATCATAGTGCAACGTCGTTGCGGACACGGGAAAGAAATCCGCAACATTATCGGCAAGAGCATAAAATCCGTTATCATATTCTTCTTCCCTGTAACGAATTAACACGGATTCCAAAAAACGCTCCGTATTTGCGTTTTCATTATAATCACCGAGAACGCCCCACACGTTCAAAACATTATTCAGCTCGTTTTTATACGAAGTCAATTTCGGCTCATCAGTCACGGAAAAACTTGTGATGATGTTAATTGACACATAACCAGCGGTAACATTGTTTTCGTGTATATGCTTTATCGCCTCATCGCACTCTGCTTTGCCGATAATCGCTTCTATATTCACTTCATCCGGATCCGTTTCCCTGTGTTCCAATCCGGCATTTATGGAGGCTTTAATCCTGGAACGAGAGGCTTTTTCCTTGTCGCGTTGTCGATAAATCGGCTCATCGCATTCGCTTTTATCCCTCGGACAGTACTTCATCACCATGCGAACAGGATGACTGATTGTTATGAGAAAACTCGCCATATCAGCCCAGGTAAAGCGGGGTAATGCGAACGGCATACTGCAAATATGAAGCGTGTCATTCAGCAAAAGCGGATAAACGGACGGATACATATTCACGCTTTTTGCGTAAAACTCATCAAGTCCGATAACGGGCTCCGCAAGTGCGAGGGTGGCGGATTTTTCCTCAAAATCACACGCCAACGACTTATACAAGTATGTTATCAATTCATTACATTTTAATAAGTTACAAACATATCCCGTCTGTAAAAAACCCGTGATGATCTGCTCTCTTTTACTGAAAAATATCTCCAGGTGTTCTTTTGTTAAAATGACGTTATTCTTTCCCCTCAGTATGCTTTCAGGTTTATAACACACAACAAAATACAGCGTATTTTCAAAAAACGTCTCCGATTCCAGCCTTTTTCTTCGTTTTTCCAACAACTCTCCGCAGTTTTTCAACTCGCCCGATATATCCGTTTTTTTCCTGGAATAATGTTTAACCGTTCGGACAAAATCCAGCGTAAACTCAAACTGATGATTAAAAGACGCACTGAGCAGGCGGCAAACGGCTTCCGCTCTCGATTGAAGGATCCCCTCATCCATCTTATCATCCTTTATATCTATGCGGAAAACCGAAAAAATCTCTCCGCCCTTATTCTGAACAATCGTACGCTCAGGATCTTCGGGTATTTCCAACAGTTCCGAATACGGAATATATCCTTTCAAAAATGATGTCACTTTTTTTCTGTCTTTTGCATTCACCGCAGCAACTCCTTTTTTTACTCTTTCAAAGCTGCGCAATAAGAGGACTTATAATTTCGTCTTTTGCATTCACCGCAGCAACTCCTTTTTTTACCGTTTTTTCGCAGCAAAAATGTCGTTTCTACATCAGATAATGCGTTCCCAGAGTGTTTACCGTGTACATAATTCCGTTTTCCTTATACTTAATCGCCCTTTTTACAACGGAATCCCCGGCTGTTGAATCAACCCGCAAATAGAAAATAGGACTGTAATTGATTATGTTTTCCGTTACATACGACTTTGAAGAAGAAGTCGGAGTCCCTGTTCTTTTCCAATACGAAATTGTAAGTTCATTCTTATAAACAGTCTTATTTCCGAAATCCGTCGTTTTCAGATTACAAGAGACCCTTACGCTATCCTTCGGCGCCCTGCTCTCTTCGTATTCCGTATCAGATGAACGGTTGTACCTTGTAACATTGTCGTAAGGCATTGTATATTTCTGATTGTAATTATTTGAGTAATAAACAGTTCTACCGAAAATAAAATAGTTTGGTTCAACTTTTATTTGCATATCATTCGTTATTGTGAACGTATCGGATTCCATGATACAATCGAAGACAAAATTCGCCGCTTTTACGTCGTTCTTCAACGTATAATCCCAAAGCAGCGTGTATACATCAATGCTGCCGCTGTATTTTGCGGTAAATTTCAGTTTATCGCCTTGTTTTAATCCCTTGTACACAATCGTGCGACCCACATCAGAATTGCTTATTTCCGTTTTTTCCGTTCCGTTCAGCGTTGTTTTGAGATACTCAATTTTTCCGGTTCCCCAAGTGCCCCAATAACTCCCGACCGGTGAATTATTACACGACACCGCAATTGTAACCGAATAAGTTCGAAGCCAATGAGCATACAGCACATACGGAGAATCGGATTCCTGAGGATACGCAACCGTGTCTTCCGTAATCCTCGTTCCGCCCGACTCAGCCGTGTACCAACCATCAAATGTATAGTTATCAAAAAGATAAACCGTAAACGGAAAAGTAAAGCGCTCTCCGAAAAACACTCTCTTATCGGAACAATTTTCGACTTCCCGCCCTGTTGCATCTGATGGAATATTGTAATTGTACGAAACAAGATATGAACGTTTTTCCCAGACAGCTTTTGCGATGTGATCTCCCGAAATCTTCACTACGGAGGAAGAATCAATCGCTTCCGGCGCCTCTCCCTGAAGCATCCACCCCTTAAACACATACTCTGAAAGCTTAGGCTCGGGAAGTTCGTCATACGGCATATCATATGTTACCTGAAGACTTGTAGGCAGTTCGTTTATTTTTCGCAGGTCTGCGGTCGAATACGCGCTTCCCAAAGCAGGAATATTATAATCCAAAACGAGAGTGAAGGTTTTCGGCGTCCAGACCGGTTTATACATCACTTTCTCCGCAGGCATACGCCCTGTAAAGGACGGATCCCATCCGGTAAGTTCAAAACCCGCTTTTGTAACTGTAGGAGCTTTAATCTTTGTATTCCAATAATATACTCCGCTTTTTGTACTTTCGCTTCCCCCTTCCGTACCGCTTAATTCACCCTCAATTAAGACGCTCTCGTCATCCCCGATATCCCAATCCAGCCTGTATTTCTTCCGATGGGCGTAAAGATGCTGTCCTTCCGCTTTACCTAAAGAAGATAAAGGTTCACAATTCATAACGCTCACGGCGGAACCGCTTCCGTCAGGGTTATTTTCACTACCACCATCAGAGTTGTTTTCATTACCGCCGTCAAAGCTGTTTTCCATGCCCCCCGCAGCGGTGTTTTTCCCGTTTTCCACATTATTATCGGGAGCGTT
>CAMKAB010000160.1 GCA_946410375.1 uncultured Spirochaetaceae bacterium | reverse complement strand
TTTTATTGTTGTGTGTTTTACCGGTGTTTGCAGTGAGAAAAACTTATGGTAATCGTATGGTGGAGATAATTTTGTATAACGATTATAATTCCGGTTCTGATAATACGGATCGGACGAAAACAGGTATGAGCGACGGGGAGAATAAGATTACCGGCTGATGCTACCTGTTGTACTTTGTGTTGTGTTGCGGCGGATATTGCGGTGTCCGCTTTGAGTGTTTTTGAGCGACGGACAATAGGTTTTATTGCGTAACGGCGATGTCCGGTCGGAGACGTGCGGCGTTCCCGAGGTATACGAATCGGGGTTTGAAGTCCGCGTTGCAAAGTACGGTGAGCCTGATTGTGAGGGGAAGAGAGCCTGCGATGTCCGCTTCCTGAAAACATTCCAGCGCACACGTAAGGTTAAATTGTTCGCGCAGGGCGGTGCAGGTGTTGAGCGCAGTGAGGTCTTTTGTGTGAGTTGCGAAAATCGCCGCAATGATACTTTGATTCTTAAGAACGGGATTATCTTTCAGAATCTTGCTGTATAGCACAGCAGCGCCTTCTCTGATACACGAGGCTGTGTTTTCTTTTACGCTTATCGCTCCTCTTATTGCCGTCATGGTATTTCCTTTTTTATTGTGATAAAAGTAATAAAAGTAATTGTATTGGAAAAGAGATTGCCGTGCAAAGCCTGTTTCGGCCTATTGTTTGGGGGAACAATTTTTACATTAGCAATTTTGTTCCGATTTTTAGTGCAAAGCCCGTTTTTTACTCATGATTTGCGGGAACTAAACCGGTGCGGCGGGCTCAAAAGGTATTTCACAACCTGAGTCTGATAGTCAGGCGGGTTTTTCCGGGTGTCAGCTGAGTTCGTCAGCTTGAACATTTAAACGTTGCTCCGCTCTTAATTGGGCTGCCGGCTCGGAGTATCAGCTTGAATATTAAAACTCCGTTCCGCCCTTAACGCGTTTGTCTGTCGACTGAGTTCGTCAGCTTGAACATTAAAATGCTGTTCAGCTCTTAACGCGTTTGTTTGTCGGCTCAGACTAACAGCTTGAACTCTCCGTTTAAGAAATATTCCAGAAAATACACGGAAAAAACTAGGATTACTGTGATTGCGAAACGAATTACAGCCCAAATGGTTCTTCCTATATAAAACTTGTTTCCTGCGATTGAAAAGCCGATTTCCGTTAAAATTGAAATAATCGTGAGTAAAATTATCGTCCAGCCGAAGAGGAGCACAAGGACTCTCAGAGCAGCCACAAAACCGGCATTGTAGTTCACCGCATAGGTGCTGAGGTGCAAAAGAAACAGAAACACGAACACAACAAGAATTATATTCACAGAGGTATTCATCAGCCTGAAAATCTTATTATCTTTTTTTGTTTGCACTGTATTCATCCTGTACTGAGCTGTTCCGTATCGTGTTTATCCTTAGTATAACTGCGCCTCGTCGTCCTTCGGTATGTTTCTTGTATTATATTGTACCGAAAAATTTCGTTTAAAGAAAATAGCAGAAAAAAAGAGAGGAACCTTCCGTTTTCGGATTATCCGTTTCGTTTGTTCTGTCCGCTTTGTTCGGTATAAAGCAGTGAAAACAGTGGAAACGGCAGGGGAAAGTTCCTCTTTGAAGTTGTGCCATGCTTATTTTATAGCTCTGCACTCCATGTAGAAGCGTTTTTCCTGCGCTTCGCCCATGCTGAACGTCTTTCTCGGAAGAGCGCCGTCTTTTACGATTGTTTCAAAGAATGTCGTTTTCGGAATGGCGGGGAGGAAGAGACCGATGTTCCCCTCTTCCTGACCGAGTTTGTCCGTTACGTCGTCGCCGTGGATGTAGTCCACGCTGTAGCCTTTTTCAAGAAGCGCATCAATCACGATTTGCAGGGTTCCCGCTGCGATATTTGCTTTAGGGTTTGTAAGGCGTACGTACACATGACTTCCCTTTACGCAGTAACCGAATCCCTGAACCGATTGGTCAGCGTTGCGTTTTTTTATGCAGTTCTTGCAGTGAACACCGTCTTTTTCGTCTTCATAGGAAACTTTATCCGCGGTTTTTTCAAGTTCTTCCAAAAACACCTTCTCCGGTACGCCGAAGAGGACTCTGTGGATAGGTTCAAATACGAGACCCGGATCAAAGATGTTTTCCAGCTCCACCAGACAGAAGCGCACAGGATGAGTTTTTCGCTCTTCAGGAGTGAGAGTCTGCTTGATGTCCTCCCAGCAGCTTTTTGCGGTGGCGAAACTGTGGTTTCCGTCGCCCATTGCGAAGAGAAGCGGATTATCCTTGTCTACGGCGTTGTAAAGGGCTTCAAAAGCGTTGTAAACAGCGCCGAGGTCCTCCTTGGAATCCACAAGGTACGCTTCAACGTGTCCGCCGTCCTTCATAAGGGAAGTGTCGTACAGTTTTTTGAGAGAATCCCGCTTTGCATAAAGCGGTTCGATTACGGATTTTTTCTCGTCCGAAATGAGCACCATGATGTGCGGGATTTCCAGCGGAGCATCGCGCCTGATTTTTTTGCGCGGCGGAATACGGGAGAGAATTGTTCCCTCTGTGGCTCTGATAAGGGTTTTCGAGTCTTTTTCCCAGCTGTACTTATCAAGGTCAAGGGCCGCCATAAGTCCGAGCCTGCTGCCGGAAGTGGAAGTGCGTTTGATTAAGAAGAAACATTCTTTATATGTGTCAAATATGCCGTCTTCCACGTATTTTTTCATTGTTTTGTTTATGTTCGCAATGCGTTCGTCGCCGTCCGGGTCTTCAAGGTAACATTCTGGGAATATTACGCGGAGGGTGGAAGGTGCAGCACCCACGTAGTCCGATACGCTTTCCCAGTAGTCCTTTTCGGATGTGTACTGGTCGCAAGCTACAACAGCCCATTTGTTCAGGTCAATGTCCTTCTTAGGAATCATGATGTCTGCGGGTCTTACGCCGATCTTCTCAAATTTTTCAAGTAATTCTGACATATTCTTCTCCGTTTTCCGGCTTCGCTAATGCGGCGGTCTCTCGTTTGAGGTTTTCCCGATTCGGATTTCCGGGAGCGGCCTTTCGGGGATTGTCCTGCCGGGACTTTTCGCTTCAAGGTCTTCATTCGGGTTGTGCAATCAAGAGATGCCGTTTTTAGGTTTGCCTTATATTTCAGCACTGTTTTCGGCGGTATTCCGAAATAGCTCATTTTAATTTTACGCTATGCCGCAACAGAACGCAACAAAATTCTACGGGTTCGGGGTTTTGTGCGCTTTTTGTACGGGTGATTGTTTGAGAATTTGTGCTTGTATTTATATGCGAATAATGAAGCGTGGGGTTACTAGGGGGTGTTTTGTTTACGGAGAGGTGTTTCAGATGACGACAAGCGGGTTAACAGGCTGGTATGCGGCGAAGTTTTGTGCGGGTGATATGGGAGTATGAACTTTAGCTCTTGACTGTTTAAAATTTTTTAAAAAAGGTTTAACTTGTTATGAGACAAAGAATATCAACACAGAAGATAAATAGGATTTTTTTGTGTTTTAAAAA
>CAMKAB010000159.1 GCA_946410375.1 uncultured Spirochaetaceae bacterium | reverse complement strand
AAACGTTAGCAAAACGAATCCGGTAATTGTTTCGGAAAGAAAAAACGGCAATGTACCGCTTTGGATTGCCATAAACGGAGTAACGCTCGGTAGTCTTTCAAAATTTTACTCGTTCCTCCAAACTGATATAAAGCTTAGAATCGCCTCACATTTCAATAACACGAATGCGGCGAACCTCGAAAAAATGCTCCTTCTCCTCACTGATTTCAGAAATACATGCGCTCATTCCGATCCCCTGTATAACCATACGTCATACAACAAATATATTTCTATCAATTCCGAACAGCATAATAACATTTACGCATTGGATTACGTTCTGAAGTGTCTTTTGAAACAGGAGGACTATAACAAGTACATTAACGGATTTAACGGAATAATCCATCACTTCTCAAAAAATTGCGAATCATTATCCGCTATCGAACTCCTCAATATTATGGGCTTCAAAGATTACATAAACATCAAATGAGGCATTAGCACCGCTCGTTCGCACTTTGTACCAAAATATCGCGGGTCTGCACTTCTAAATCCTCACCAAAACCGCATACTCGCCCGGCTCTCCGAGTCAAAGAATCGTAAATCCGCACTTCTGAGCCACCCTGATAACGCATACTCGCCCGGCTCTCCGATTCAGTCACCCTGCACCTGCATTTCTAAAGCCGGACACCTGCGCCTTCATCTCAGCCTCACGAACCGGACAGCGGCGCTGTACGATAAGCGTAACAAAAGCCGAATATGAACAACTGTTTCTGCATTTTCTAAACCCAAAACATCCTCGACTTCATCTCAGTCTAACAAACCGGACAGCGGCTTCGGAATCAACGAACTCGTCGAAGCGCCTCTCCATCGGGGCCCCCAAGCAAAAAAAAACCGAAAAAAACAGAAACGGAAGCTATGAATTACGCCTCTCCATCTCCATCCTAAGTAAAAAAACCGGGAAGAAGACCCCTCCCCGGCAAACAAAAGCAATTGTAAATAAAAGAATCAATTTACCGCTCAATATTTATTTGCGGTCCTTTTTTTTATAAACATAAGCGTAATCGTAAGCAGCACAATGCCGACTAACAACGAAAGAATATTCGGCATAATTCCCGCAATAATATAGGTAACGCAGCTCACAGCCGCCACCGTTATCGCGTACGGAAGCTGGGTTGAAACGTGAACGATATGATCGCACTGCCCGCCTGCGGAAGCCATAATCGTAGTATCGGAAATAGGAGAACAATGGTCGCCGCAAACAGCTCCCGCCATACATGCGGACACGCAAACGACTCCGAGCGGATCAGAGAGGGGGAACACCGCCAATGTAATAGGAATCAAAATCCCGAAAGTACCCCAGCTTGTACCTGTGGCGAAAGATAAGAAGCACCCGATAAGGAAAATAATCGCAGGAAGGAACATCTTCAAGCCGCCGGCAGAAGAAGAAACAACGCCTGCAACAAACTCTTTCGCACCAAGGGAATCCGTCATCGCCTTTAACGTCCACGCAAGTGTTAAAATCAGAATTGCGCCGACCATGCTCTTAAATCCCTCGGGAACGCTCTTCATCAACTCCTTCAGCGACAAGGTCCTTCTGATAATCAGGAAATAAAGAACGGTGACCACAAGGGTGAATGCGCTGCCCATCATAAGACCAACGGACGCATCTGAATTACTGAAAGCAACCACAAAGCTCTCTCCGTCAAAGAACCCGCCCGAATAAATCATTCCGACAACGCAGGAGATAATCAAAACAATAATGGGAAGAACAAGGTCTATCACCTTTCCCTTTCCCTTTCCCTTATCCGTAACAGCCATATCGGAAGTTTCGGTTTCATTTTTCTTTCCCGAGAAAAGGTCGCCCTTCTCCAACGCATTCTTTTCAAACTTCGCCATAGGACCGTAGTCAAACTTTCCCACGGAAAGGATAATCATCATTACAATAGTCAGAATTGCATAATAGTTAAACGGAATCGCCTTAATGAAGAGGGAAAAACCGCCGTCCTCCACAAAGCCCGAAACAGCAGCCGCCCAGGAAGAAACCGGAGCGATAATGCAGATAGGAGCAGCCGTCGCATCGATGAGATAGGACAACTTCGCACGTGAAATTCCGTTTTCGTCCGTTACAGGTCTCATAACCGAACCTACGGTAAGACAGTTAAAATAGTCGTCAATAAAAATCAGAATTCCCAGGAACATCGTGGCAAGCTGCGCGCCGACTCTGGATTTAATACGTGTGGACGCCCATCTTCCGAAAGCCTTTGAACCGCCGGCCTTGTTCATAATGCTGACGAGTATTCCCAAAATCACCAGGAACACAAGAATACCGACGTTATACGCATCAGCAAGAGATGCTACAATTCCCTCATTCAAAACGTGGTTTAACGTTCCCACAAAGCTGAAATTTGAATATAGCAAACCGCCGCACAAAATTCCTATGAACAACGAGGAATAGACTTCTTTTGTTAATAGCGCAAGACCGATTGCAATAATAGCAGGAAGAAGAGACCAAAAAGTTTGCTGTACCGCCATACGGCACCTCCTTAAAACATCCAAACAAAGACCATGTTTGTCATAGTCCTTGCAAGAATAAAGCAAACTTTTCAAGCGATTATGACAGCTCTCCGCAGAACAACGTCCGCGACAGTGCAAAAGATATTATCCCCTGCCCCGGGTATTTTTCCATTGGCTTGAAAAAACCCCTCGGCGTTTAACCCTTTCCCCGCACCCGGTTGCCAAGCAGCGCAGATACTCTTTTTAAACGCACCTCTATCACGATTTTGTTTTGGTTTTTTTTCAATGTACAGCCCATCATTATTTTTGTCAATACTGATTAAATTCCTCTTTTTTCCCGTAATTATTTTCTATATATCACATTACATAAAAGCGGTTTCAAAAAACATATAATTGAATACAGACATATTTCATAACTAATTCAAACATGCAAAAAAATCAAATTCATATACTAAAGCCCGATTATAAAAAACATAGAATAAGCAACTTAACTCGGAATTGACATAAAAAAAACGCCGGAAACGAGCAGAGGTCTCTTGAACCTGATTGTTCAAGGGGGGTTACCAGTTAAGCTTCAAATTCTGTACCCTATTAACCAACGAAAAAAGGAGGCGGGTGCAATACATTGCTTCTATGCCGTAACCCATTCTGTAAGTTTGAGCAAGAGAAATATGCGCTCGTGCCCGGCTACCATTATTTTAACAGACATAACTAAAAATGCAAGTAGTATTTTTCACCGCATTCATAGAAACCGGTAAATGGTAATTCCGGTTTTTTGTGAGTATAAATTTCCAGAATTACAAAAAACGGGCTGCGCTTCAAACGCGCAGCCCGCAAATTTCAAAATCCGATAATCGGAGACGATATCAGCTATCTATCTTCGCACCTTTACTCCACTTCGCATAAAGCGTCGTCTCGGTAAGCTCGCAAACCCACTTGCCGCCCGAAGTAAATCCTGAAACCGTATCCGCAAATTTTCCGTTCTTGTCAATTACCAAATTCGAATAC
>CAMKAB010000158.1 GCA_946410375.1 uncultured Spirochaetaceae bacterium | reverse complement strand
AGTGCATAGAAGACATGCTTTCGGGAATAAAAGCGGGGGATTTTGAGCCGAAGACTTCTGATTGCGCTTATTGCGCTTACAGGCAAATTTGCAGAAAGAGGTATGTGATAAAATGAGTTCAAATATATTCAATGAAAACCAGTTGAAGGCGATACGGAGCAGAAAAAATCTTGTGCTTTCCGCAGGGGCGGGGAGCGGGAAAACCGCTGTTTTGTCGGAACGGTTTTTATCTCTGATAGAGGAAGGTTCGGCTCATGCCGATGAAATACTGACAATCACGTTCACCCGAAAGGCGACTTCCGAAATGAAGGAACGGATTTACTCGAAACTGCTCTCTTTAAAGCAAACTAATCCCGAAAAGGCGGCGGAAGAGATAAAGCGGTTTCCGTTTTGTTCAATTTCCACGATAGACAGTTTCTGTTCGTCTGTTGTCCGTTCGGACTGCGTTTCGTACGGTTTTACGTCTGATTTTTCCGTTACGGATGAAAGAGATTTTAAAGAGACCGTTAGAAAAATCGCAAATTCTTTCGTTGAAAAGAACAGAAAGGAGGATGCTTTTTCAAAGTTTATTCGTAAAAAAAGCGCCGACTCGTTAATTGAACTTTTTACGGAACTCGGTGTACGCGTTTTTACCGTGGCTCAGCCGATTTTGCCGGAGAGCGCGGTGAATCTCTTGCTCGGACAGGCAAAAGTTATTTTCACTAAATCAAAAGAGAAGCTTTGTGCCGTTTGGGAAGAGTTGAATGAGTCTGACGGGTTTACAGGCGGTAAATACGGACAGGACAGCAGGAAAAGTCTGGAAGTTTATATCGGGAATTTGAAACTTTTAAATTTCGGGGAAAAATCGGAGAATGTGATAATCAATAACCCTGAGTGTTTGAAACTTGATAAGAGAGGTTTCTCCAAAGAATTATCCGAGGAAGTCGGTAAGGATGCGATATATAATTTTGCAAGTCTTGTTAACCTGTCTTACAGCGTCAGTGTTTCCGAAGACGTTTTTACGAATTTGTATAAGTTGATTTCTGAATTTGAACAGGAAGTCGCCGAAAAGAAAAGGGAGCTCAATGCGCTTACTTTTAATGATATTACAAAGATGGCGATAGATATTCTCTTGCATAATAAGGAAATACGAAAAAAATATAAGAAAAAGTTCCGTTATATAATGATTGACGAATTCCAGGATAACAATGCGGATTGCAAGAATCTTTTGTATTTGCTTTCTGAAAAGGAAGGAACGGAATCGGACGAAATCCCGGACAGAACGGCGTTGGATGAGAATAAGATCTTCCTCGTAGGCGATGAAAAACAGAGCATTTACGCATTCAGAGGGGCTGATGTTTCCGTTTTCAAGAGCCTGAACAGGGAAATCGGAAGCAGTTTGGAACTGGATGTGAACTATAGGAGTAACAGCGAACTTGTAACGTTCTTCAACACTTTTTTTAACCGTATTATGGGTGGTGCGTCGGATAAAAAATCTTTATTTGAAGCGGATTTCAAACCGTTAAAGTATAGTGAAAAAAAAGTTGGAGACGAAATAAAAGGGAGAATTATCTTTAATAATTGCACTATTACGAGAGATGAACTGAAATCCGCTAAAAATTCGGATAATAGCCCGGAGGAGGGGGGCGAGGAGGATGCCGAGGAAAATGCAAACCTTGTTCAGAGCGAGGCCGCCAGTGTGGCTCTTCTGATAAAGGAGATGCTGGAAACGGATAACTTTTTGATTAGCGACGAAAAGACGGGCAATCCGGTTCGTCCTAAGGAGAAGGACATAGCGATTCTTTTCGGAAAGGGGTCGCATCAGAATGAGTATGAGAAGGCGTTGAAGTTAAAAGGAATAAAATACACTGTTCTTGAAGCGCGCGGTTTAACCGGCGAGGCGGTGTTTAATGATTTTTATTCCGTTTTGCAGATTATTCTCTATCCTGAAGATACGGTTTCTCTTTTCTCGTATCTGAAAGGGCCGTTTTGCAGGTTCAAAGATTCGGAAATTCCGGGATGTTTTGAGTGCGATGTCAACGGTTCGAATGTCTATCGATATGAAACGCTCCGAGATGAACACAGGAAAAGAATTGAGATTTTAAAGGAGAAAGCCGCGCTTTGCAGTCTTACGGAACTGCTGGATTATCTTTTTTACGATTTAGGATACCGCGAGTTCCTTATAACGAATCCCGCGAATCAGGTGTTCATTGAACATTATGATTATCTGTATACGCTTGCTACATCGTTTGATAAAAAGAAGAAAGGTCTCTCGGAATTTCTTGATTATTTACGTCCGATGCTCGGAAACATCGCAAAACTGGATTCTTTAAACGTAATACAGGAAGAGTCTCAGGGTGTGAATATAATGACTATTCATAAATCAAAGGGATTGGGTTTTTCTATCGTGATTGTTGTGGATATGGGGAGCACAAAGGAAAGAAATACTTCGGATATGGAATTGGACAAGTCCGGAGTGCCGTTCATTCGCTTTTCCGATATGTATGATTACGGGAAGAGCGGCTCAGGGAAGAATTGTTTTGTGAATCCCTGGCAGATTTTCAACGAGAAGATAATTGAAGAAAAGAAAATCGCAGAACGGAAAAGGCTTTTGTATGTTGCTGCGACGCGAGCGAAGTATCACCTGGTTTTTTCGGCATTCATGCTTCTTTCTAAAAATGATAACGAGAAAAAATCCGATAATAGTATGCTGGATATGTTATTAGATGCCACCCGGTTTGATTTTGATGCTCAGTGCGCCGTGCTGGATTGCGTTGACGAAAACACCGGTTCTCCTAGGCAAATAAAGGTGGAAGGGCGCAGGTTCGCCCTTATTCCGGAAAATGAAACGTTTTCAAAAACGAGGCTTACAAGAGAAATGCTGGAAAAAAACAGTTTTTGGTACGAAAACAGAAATGACGTTTCAGACAAGGAACAATTTGATACAAGGCCCGGTTCCGCTTCCGTTACCGGTTTAAACAGAGATTCGTACGGGTTTTCCGAAACAGGCGGAAACGAAAAGAAAAAGAAGGGGGAGCGACTTCCCGAAATTGATTCGGACGATATTATCAGCCGGTACGGTATTTATACCGAGTTCGGAACTTTAGTTCATTCTTGTATTGAAAATCGTATCAATAAGAGTTCTGACGATTCGGACTTTGTGAATGAAAAAATCGCCGGTGAAGAGCTGGAAACATTGAAAAATGATGCGGAGGCTCTCGCTGACGGTTTCATAAAGAGTTCTCTGTTTGCAAAGATAAAGAATTATGATCTGTTCCCGGAAAAAGAGTTCTTTATGTATGATGAATCCTTGGAATTAACGGTGAGGGGAGTGATGGATTTGCTTGCTGTTTCCGATAACCTGGCGGTGATAATTGATTTTAAAACCGATCGGTTTAAAAATCCTGATGAATACGCCGAGCAGCTTTCGTATTATAAAAAAGCGATGCGGAGCATGTATCCGAATAAAGAAGTTTCGGCGTATCTCGTGTATTTGCGTGATGCGGAGAATTATGTTTCGGTTTGAAGTCGTTGTGCTTTGAACACTTTGTTTTGCGAAGCGTTA
>CAMKAB010000157.1 GCA_946410375.1 uncultured Spirochaetaceae bacterium | reverse complement strand
TCTTTTTAGTGACAGGATGGAAGTTTTGTCTTTAGGCGGCCTTGTGCGGGGCGTTGAAATGGACGATATCATGCTCGGAGTGTCCTATCTTAGAAACAGAAGACTTGCGGAAGTTTTTTATCGTTTGCACTTTGTTGAGGCTTACGGAACAGGTATATCCAAAATAAAAAAAACATATGAGAAATACTCTGTAAAACCTCTTTTTGAATGTTCTTCTCATGCGTTTAAGGTTACTTTACCGAAATTAGCATTTAATAAAAGCATATCGGCAAACAAAAACATCGCCTTGAGCGATTCGTCTGAATTATACTTAAAAAAATCAAAATCGGCTGGTAAAGGAAATTCTGGTTTTGCAGATACTGTTTTTGAGACATTAAAACCATACGGTAATGTTAATGAAAACTATGAGCAGACGGAAAAAGAGGAATTGGTTTTAAAGATGCTTCACGAGAAAAAGATGATATCCAGACTTGAGGTTGAAAGCCTATTGAATGTTTCTTCATCCGGTGCCACGAGACTTTTAACTTCCATGGTCCAAAAAAACAAAATCAAGCGCATTGGTAAGGCTAGAAATATAAGGTATGTTTTATAACCTGCGGATTGAGTTTGGGTTGCCTGCAAGACTGCACAATGGTTTATTAAGAAAACCCATTATTTAATAAGCAAAATTTTAAATAGAGTTACGCTCTGTTTAGCCTGATAAACATAATATGCGGCACTGTGGGTGAATTATCCGAAATTCATCCACGGTGTCGATTTTTTTACATTTTGCAACACAAAGATAAACTGTCCGCTTCGTCTTTAAACATTCCTTGTATTTTTATAGAATGTGTTCGGAAAAGTTAAATCCGAGCGTAGTTTTCGGATATATCCGCATTACGAAAAAGCTTAAGGGAAGATGGTATGAAGGTTTTAATTATTAACGGAAGTCCGCGTAAAGAGGGCAATTCAGCAAGGCTTATTAAAGAGCTTACCGGTGTGTTTACGGAAGAGAATGTTGATTTTGAGGAGTACCAGGTCGGAGCAAAGGACATAAGAGGTTGCATGGCTTGCGGGTACTGCTATACTCACGATGGGTGTGTGGTAAAAGATGATATAAACGAACTTGCAAAAAAACTGGACGAGTCAGACGGAATGGTTGTTGTAAGTCCGGTATATTACGGCTCGGCGAACGGAAGCGTTATTTCGCTTTTGAACAGGCTTTTTTATTCTTCACATTCGGATAAGAGAATGAAGGTCGGAGCGGCTTTCGCTATTGCGAGGCGTGCGGGGACTACCGCAACTTTTGATGAACTAAACAAATATTTTACAATCAATCAGATGCCTGTGGCGTCCGGCAGGTATTGGAACAACGGCTTCGGAAGAGAAAAGGCGCAAATCGAGGGTGATGCCGAGGGGCTTCAAAATGCGAGAATCACCGCACGCAATATGGTGTTCCTGATGAAGTCCATAGCGCTCGGAAAAGAGGCTTACGGTTTGCCGAAGACGGAAGAGACAACGTACACTCATTTTATTAAAGGATGAGAGTGTTTTTATGCGAAGCCGAAATGCAACTGCTGTTATATTGCCGGGTAGGCGTATAAAATGCGAGAACGGTTTTAACTCCGGATTGCAATGTGTGGATCGCAATGTGCGGATCGTAACGTGCGGATTGCAATGTGTGAATCGCAACGTGCGGGTTGCAATGTGGGGATTGCAACATGCGGATCGCAACGTGCAGATCGCAATGTGCGGATCGTAACGTGCGGATCGTAACGTGGGGATTGCAATGTGCGGATTGCAACGTTCGGATCGTAACGTGAGGATTGCAACGTGCGGGTTGCAACGCGGAGAAAGATACATAGTAACGTTTTCATCCGGTTTCGTGTGTTGAATATGGTAATATAAAAAAGCGGCGTTGAGAGGCCCGGATGATTTTCCGTTAATGCTCGAACGTCGCTTTTTTTAGTTATTAATAGTGCGGGGGTCGTCTTGTTTCCGCTCCGCCTTCCAGTTCTTCTATTTTTTCGTTCAGAAGTTTTATTTTTTTCTGTAATATAGCGATTTCATCCGCTTGTTCTTTTACAACTGCGGAGAGTTCCGAAACGCTGTTCTGTAAATAAGTTAAATCTATTTCCAATGTTTCCAGGTCTTTCATAATAATCCGTTCTTGTTACGCCGGTTTGAGAAGCATGATATTCTTCTTTTAAATGCTTCCTGTAATGTCGTAAGGATAGGGTAAAGAAAAGGAGGTCTCAAACGAAACCTCCTTCTATATTCTTCAGAATTTAAGGATTAGTCATCCTTTTTCTTTGCATTTAAGCAGTACAGGCAAACACCGATAGCGGCGGCGATAACAATCAAAGCGCAAAGAACAATAGTCCATGTCTTCGGTTTCTTTGTTGTGTTCGCATTCTTTGCCGCATTTTCAGCTTCCAAGGCTTTGCGTTCCGCTTCTTCGCGGGCTTTCTTTTCCGCTTCTAATGCTTTTTCGGCTTCTTCTTTTGCCTTGCGTTCAGCTTCGGCTCTCTCAGCTTCCGCTTTTGCAGCTTCTTCCGCCTGCTTTGCCTGACGTTCCGCCTCTTCTTTTGCTAAGCGCTCCGCTTCCGCTTTCTGCGCTTCAACTCTTGCGGCATCTTCGGCTTCTTTTGCTAAACGTTCAGCCTCGGTTTTTGCTGCAGCCTCTTCGGCAAGCTTGCGCTCCGCTTCAGCGTTTGCTTTCTCAATTTCTTCAATAATATTATTGTAGTTAGTGATAACTTCGCGCTGTTTTTCTTCTGCGGCTTTTGCAGCTTCTTCAGCGGCTTTTCTTCCCTCTTCGGCTTTTGCGAGTGCCTCGGCATCCGCTCTTCTTGCAGCTTCTTCGGCTTCTTTTGCTAAACGTTCCGCTTCCGCTCTTGCTTCCGCTTCCGCTTTCTTTGCAGCTTCTTCAGCAGCTTTTCTTTCCGCTTCCGCTTTAGCTTTCGCCTCGGCTGCCGCTTTCTTTGCAGCTTCTTCAGCAGCTTTTGCTTCCGCTTCCGCTTTAGCTTTTGCTTCAGCTTCCGCTTTCTTCGCTGCTTCTTCAGCAGCTTTTCTTTCCGCTTCCGCCTTAGCTTTTGCTTCAGCTTCCGCCTTCTTCGCAGCTTCTTCCGCGGCTTTCTTTTCCGCTTCTAACTTGTCTTTTGTTGCTCCGCTGTCGTAAATGATCTCTCCGGTAGGCAGCTTGTAGGCAACCGTTCCGTTATCGTATCTGACTTCTACCAACTCTAAATTCGTGGACATTGTTTTCGGTTCGCTTTCTGTTTTTGCAACAGGAGTCGTGCTCTTTGTTGAAGTGGCCTTTGTCTTTGTCGCAGGTGTTTTAGTCGTTATTGCAGATCCACTTTTCACCGGTTTGGTTTTTGTGATTAACTGCTTTGCGGTTTTTTCGGTCTTTGTTTCCTTTTTTGTTGTTGAAGCAGATTTTGAACTTGTATCTTTTGTTGCGTCCGTCTTTGCTTCTTCCGCCTTCGGCGCAGTCTGATTCGCTTCTTCCTCAGCTCCTGCCGAACCTGAAAGGTAGACGATGTCTCCGGTTGCGGCTTTGAGGG